>JAGDAM010000327.1 GCA_017959485.1 Clostridia bacterium | reverse complement strand
GTACTCCTTGAGATAATCGACCATCGAATGCCCCACTGCGTCGGAAAAAGCCGCCTTTTCGCGCCAGAGTATCCCGTCGGGAAGGTATCCGAGCCCTTCAATCGCGTGGCGGAGCAGGTATTTGCCCTTGCCGTATCTGTTCATTTTTAATTCGGGATCGAGCGCCATTACGTATTTCACGAAATCGAGTTCGCCGAACGGGACGCGGGCTTCGAGACTGTTTACCGATATGCACCTGTCGGCGCGCAGAACGTCGTACATATGAATCTCTCGAATTCGCTTTTCGGCTTCCTTCTGAAACTCCCGGGCGGACGGCGCAAAATCGGTATATTTGTATCCGAACAGCTCGTCCGATATTTCTCCGGTCAGAAGCACCCGCACGTCGGTGTTCTCGTGAATCGCCCGGCATACGAGATACATTCCCATGCTTGCGCGGACAGTCGTTATATCGTAGGTTCCCAAAAGATATACGACATCCTCCAGAGAAGAGATAACGTCCTCGGGAGTCATATAAATCTCGGTGTGTGAGGCGCCCAAGAAGTCGGCGACCTGTCGCGCGTATTTGAGGTCGATGGCGTCTTCGCTCATTCCGATTGCGAATGTCCTGATCGGTTTTTCGCTTTTTTTCGCTGCGATTGCGCAGACCAGAGAGGAGTCGAGACCTCCCGAAAGCAGAAAGCCCACCTTGGCGTCGGCGACAAGACGTTTTTCGACGCCGGATATCAGTTTTTCACGGATATTCCGGCATGCAGTTTCAAGTCCGTCGTGACAGACCGCGTCGACCCTGGCAATATCCCGGTAGCAGACGAAGCTGCCGTTCTTCCAGTAGTGTCCCGGAGGGAAAGGCAGGATTCTGTCGGTCAGCCCGACCAGATTTTTCGCTTCGCTCGCGAACATAATCACGCCGTTTCTGTCGTAACCGTAATAAAGCGGCCGAATGCCTATCGGGTCGCGCGCGGCGATGAATTCTCCAGTCCTGCCGTCGTATATGACGCAGGCAAATTCGGCGTCGAGCATATTGAACGTATAAGTTCCGTACTCGAAGTACATCGGAAGAATTATCTCGCAGTCACTGCCGCTTTCGAAGGTATAACCCTTTCGGACAAGTTCTTCGCGCTTTTTTTCAAATCCGTAAAGTTCCCCGTTACACACGGCAAAGCAGCCGTTCAATTCAAACGGCTGCATGCCACTGGGAGAGAGTCCCATTATCGACAGGCGGTGAAACGCCAGGACTCCCTCTCCGGTTTTAATTATTTTCGTGTCATCGGGGCCGCGGGATTTCGTCTTTCCAAAACCTTCTTCAAACGCGGCTTCGTCGCAGACCGCGCCGCAGTAACCGAATATCGAACACATGGGGTTTCCTATTCAACGTCCTGAAGAGCGTCGTATCCTTCCTCGCCGGTGCGCACCTTTACGACGTTCTCGACGTCGTAGACGAATATCTTTCCGTCTCCTATGTGACCGGTGTAAAGTATCTTTTTGGCTGTCTCTATGACCGTTCTGACCGGAACCTTGCTGACGACTATGTCGACCTGTATCTTAGGCAGCAGCGTCGCTTCGACCTGGACGCCGCGGTAGTATTCCGGCTGTCCCTTCTGAGCTCCGCATCCGAGCACGTGAGAGACTGTCATCCCGGTTATTCCTATATCCATCATGGCGTTCTTCAAAGCTTCGAATCTCTGCTCCTTGCAGATGATCTCGACCTTCGTGAACTTCGGCTGACCTTCCTCGAACACGGGTACTTTTTTCACTGGAATCGCTTCCGCGACCGGCGTATCACCGCTAACCGCTACCGCGTTCTCATAACCGTAATCGAGACTTTCAACCGCGGGCAGAAAGTCCGCGTAGGCGCTCGGCAGACCGTGCTCGGTAGTGTCAAGTCCTTTGATTTCCTCTTCCCGAGAGACGCGCAGACCGATCGTCTTTTTGAGGATAAAGAAGGTGAGGGTCATCATAGCGGCAGTCCACGCAAGAATCGAGACTATACCGAGCGTCTGAATTCCGAGCAGTCTGAAATTTCCGGTATAGAACAGTCCCTTCAGTCCGGCGGGTGCGTCGGGATTAGCGAGCAGTCCGACTGCGAGCGTGCCCCAGACTCCGTTGGCGAGGTGAACGCCGATGGCTCCGACCGGATCGTCGATATGCAGCTTTATGTAGAGGAACTCGACAACGATTACGACAAGCAGTCCAGAAACGACGCCTACTACGGTCGATCCGACCGCGTCAAGCGCGTCGCACCCGGCCGTGATGCCGACAAGTCCGGCAAGCGACGCGTTGAGACACATTGAAACGTCCGGCTTTTTATTCTTTATCCAGGTAAAGATCATTGTGGTGCAGGTGGCAACCGCGGGGGCGACAGTCGTAGTTACGAATATCGACGCGAGAGAGTTTGAGTCCCACGCGGCTGCGCCGTTGAAGCCGTACCATCCGAACCAGAGAATAAAGCAGCCCAGCGCTCCGAGCGTGATCGAATGCCCGGGGATCGCGTTGACTTTTTTAATCTTTCCCGATCCCTCTTTTACGTACTTGCCGAGTCTCGGACCGACAATAATCGCACCGATCAGAGCGGTGATGCCGCCGACCGAGTGAATCGCCGCCGAGCCCGCGAAATCGTGAAAGCCCAGTTGAACAAGCCACCCCTGCGAATTCCAGACCCATCCCGCCTCAACCGGGTAGACGAAAAGGGAAATAACGCCCGAATAAACGCAGTAGGAAATAAACTTTGTTCGTTCCGCCATCGCTCCCGACACAATGGTCGCGGCGGTAGCGCAGAAAACGAGGTTGAAAACGAAGGACGGAGCGCCGCCTCCTTTTAAAAATCCGCTGAAATCAGTCAGTATTTTGAGGTTCGGCACGCCGACGATTCCCAGTACGTAATCCTCGGCCATCATCAGCGAGAACCCGAGCAGAACGAACACCACCGTACCGATGCAAAAATCCATCAGGTTTTTCATGATGATGTTTCCGGCGTTCTTGGCTCGCGTGAAGCCGGTTTCCACCATCGCAAAACCCGCCTGCATAAAGAAGACAAGCGCGGCGCCGATCAGAAACCAGACTCCGAACACCTCTTTGGAGGCTGTTTCTTCAATTAGTTTTGTGATTTCTTCCGTCAGCATAATATAGGCCTTTCTTTTTTCAGCGCACGCTGAAAAGAATATCCGCGTAGGTGGGGAAGGGCCAGTAGCTCTTGGCCGTCAGCGTTTCCGCTTCGTCGCAGGCGACGCGAAGCTCGCGCATTATCGGAAGAACGCCGTCGCGGATCATCGAGGATTCGGCTATGATATCCTCCGCGTCGTGAAGAGCGATCAGCGCGTCCTGCAGTTCGTCGACTTTCACGGCAATTCTGTCGGTAAGGACGGACAGCTTCCTCACGAGTCCGGTCTCGTATTCGCAGGGAACCGTCGGATCGAGTTTTTTCTTCGTTCCGGCGTTTCTCGCGGTATCCGCCGCGAAAGCGGCGATTGCGGGGGCAATCAGGGTTTTGGCCATATCGACCATAGTGTTCGCCTCGATCGTCACCGTTTTGCAGTAGTTTTCGAGCATAATATCTCTGCGCGAGCGCAGCTCGTCGACGGTAAATACCTTGTGAGAGGTCAGCATATCGACGTTCTTTTTGTCGAGCAGATGCGGCATACAGTCGGCGGTCGTCGGGAAATTCAGAAGCCCGCGAACCTCGGTGGCCTCGCGAATCCAGGCGTCGTCGTAACCGTTCCCGTTGAAAATGATGCGTTTATGGTCTTTTATAGTCTTTTTGATCATCTCGTGCAGCGCCGTTTCAAAGTCGTCAGCGCCTTCCAGCCGGTCGGCGTATACCCTGAGACTTTCGGCGACAGCCGCGTTGAGCATGATGTTCGCGCAGGCGATACTGTTCGAGGAGCCGAGCATGCGGAATTCAAACTTGTTGCCAGTAAATGCGAATGGGGAAGTGCGGTTGCGGTCGGTCGTGTCGCGGTTGAATTTGGGCAGCACGTCAACACCCAGCTTCATCTGGGTCTTTTCGGCTCCCTTGTACGGCGTGTCGGTTTCGATCGCTTCAAGCACCGCGTTCAGCTCGTCGCCGAGGAACATCGAAATAACCGCGGGCGGGGCTTCGTTCGCGCCGAGTCGGTGATCGTTTCCGGCCGTTGCGACCGAAATGCGGAGCAGATCCTGGTAATCGTCGACCGCCTTGATGACGGCGCAGAGGAAGAGCAGAAACTGCGCGTTCTCATACGGAGTGTCGCCGGGAGAGAGCAGGTTCTGACCTTCGTCCGTCGCTATTGACCAGTTGTTATGTTTGCCTGAACCGTTGACGCCGGCAAACGGCTTTTCGTGGAGCAGACAGACGAGTCCGTGTTTGGCAGCGACTTTCTGCATAATCTCCATGGTAAGCTGGTTGTGATCGGTCGCGACGTTTGTGGTCGTGTAGATCGGAGCCAGTTCATGCTGCGCCGGAGCCACCTCGTTATGCTCGGTTTTAGCCATGATACCGAGTCTCCAGAGCTGCTCGTTCAGATCTTCCATGAATTCCGCGACTTTCGGCTTGATGGCTCCGAAATAGTGGTCGTCCATCTCCTGGCCCTTCGGAGGCTTCGCTCCGAAGAGCGTACGGCCCGTGAAGCGCAGATCGGGTCGGGCGTCGTACATTTCTTTGGTAATAAGGAAATATTCCTGCTCGGGTCCCACCGAGGAGACGACTCTCTTGACGGTATTGTTTCCGAAGAGTCTCAATATGCGCAGCGCCTGTTTGTTCAGCGCCTCCATCGAGCGGAGCAGCGGAGTTTTCTTGTCGAGCGCGTGCCCTCCGTATGAGCAGAACGCGGTAGGTATGCAGAGAGTCTTGCCTTTTATGAATGCGTAAGACGTCGGGTCCCAGGCCGTGTATCCTCTTGCTTCAAAGGTTGCGCGAAGTCCTCCCGACGGGAAGGATGAGGCGTCCGGCTCTCCTTTAATCAGTTCCTTGCCTGAGAAATCCATAATAACGCCGCCGTCGGGAGACGGAGCGATAAAGCTGTCGTGCTTTTCTGCGGTGATGCCGGTAAGCGGCTGGAACCAGTGCGTAAAATGAGTCGCTCCCTTGGACACCGCCCAGTCTTTCATAGCGGAAGCCACGGCGTAGGCGACACTCGGATCGAGCGGTTTTCCCTCGTCGATCGTCTGCTTGAGCGACGCGTATACCTTGGCGGAAAGGGTCGCTTTCATTACTCTGTCGTCAAATACCAGTTCGCCGAAATAATCAGATACCGTTTTCATTTTTATTTTCTCCTTTATTAATTATCAAATGATAAAGGCGCCTCTCACGTGAAAATGACATGAAAGACGCCTTTGCCTTTATTATTCAAATAATGTTCCAAAAAAAGATAATCGCGCCTTCGAACCCTAAAGTTCAAAGACGCCATTGCCTTCAACAGGTGATATTATACACCGCCCGGAACGGTTTGTCAAGTCCCTTTTTGCGTTTTTTTAAAAAAACTTGAGATAAACGGATCAAACGCGCTTTTTCTTATTGACAAATAAAAGTATTTGATGTATAATTCCAAAAGATGAGCAAAGGCGTTCATTTTTCGCGGAATCGGTCCGCGTAAAATGGGCGCGCTTTTTGTTTTAAGGCAACACCGCACAATTCGCGTGCGGAGATTGTCGAGTAATTATGGTGCCTGTTTTGACTGAGAAATCGCCGGAAAACAGGCGGTTTTTCAAGATTTCGAAGGCAACACAGGCGCCATAAGGGCCGGCAAGATCCGTGCGTCGAACCCGTGCGGTATTGCCTTAAACATATCGCTGTTTAAAGAAAGGCGAGCAATGATGATTAAAGAAGGCAATATCAGAATACCTTCGGGCTGCGCAATTGCCGCGGTCATCTCCCGCGAGGGTAAGCGCATGACCGGAGAAAAAATCGTTGAAGCGATGAAAGTAATGCACGACAGATCCAACGGGCTCGGCGGAGGGTTCGCCGGTTACGGGATTTATCCGGAGCATAAGGATCTTTACGCGTTTCATCTCTTTTTCGACTGCCGCGACACACGCAAGGCGTGTGAGGCCTTTTTAAAGGAGCGGTTCGAGGTTGTAAAAGGGGAAATCATTCCAACCCGTAAAATGCCCGAGATTACCGACGAGCCGATCATTTGGAGATATTTCGTTACGCCGCTTCGTTCGGTTCTGGCAGACCTTCAGCTCGACGAAAAGGAATTCGTTGCCCGCACTGTGATGAAGATCAATACCGAGATGGACGGCGCCTACGTCTTTTCAAGCGGAAAGAACATGGGCACCTTCAAGGCGGTCGGATTCCCGGAGGACGTCGGCGTGTTCTATAAGCTTGACGAATACGAGGGCTACAGCTGGACCGCTCACGGCAGATATCCCACCAACACGCCCGGCTGGTGGGGAGGAGCCCATCCGTTCACGCTGCTTGATTATTCGGTAGTGCACAACGGTGAAATCTCCTCGTACGACGCCAACCGCCGGTATATCGAAATGTTCGGATACAAATGTACTCTTCAAACGGATACCGAGGTCATAACCTATATCCTCGACTATCTGATCCGCAGACAGGGACTGACGCTTGAAGAGGCCGCGAACGTGATCGCCGCGCCTTTCTGGAGCACGATAGATAAGAAAACGGATGAATACGAAAAAAGCAAGCTGAAGTATCTCAGAACCGTTTTCCCGAGTCTGCTCGTCACCGGACCGTTTTCGATCGTTCTCGGCTTCGACGGCGGACTGATGGCGCTGAACGACCGCCTGAAACTCCGTTCAATGGTCGTCGGTGAAAAGAAGGACACGGTATTAATCGCCAGCGAGGAAGCGGCGATCCGGGTCATGGAGCCGGACGCGGAGAATATTTACGCTCCGTCGGGCGGTGAACCGGTTATCGTCACGGTAAAGGAGGGACAATTCTGATGGGAGTAGAATTCATCTATCCGGAATTTGAGGTTGTCAGGAACCCTGACCGCTGTATCGCCTGCCGCGTGTGTGAAAGGCAGTGCGCCAACGAGGTACACTCCTTCAGCGAAGAGCGCGGAGTCATGATAAGCGACGAGACAAAATGCGTCAACTGTCAGAGATGCGTGTCGCTTTGTCCTACGAGAGCTCTGAAGATCGTCGCGAGCGACTGCCGCCTGCGCGAAAACGCAAACTGGCGGGACGGTACGATTAAGGAGATATATAAGCAGGCGAACAGCGGAGGAGTTCTGCTGTCGTCGATGGGCAATCCGAACCCTTTGCCCGTCTACTGGGACAGGATACTTATCAACGCATCTCAGGTGACCAATCCGCCGATAGACCCGCTCCGCGAGCCGATGGAAACGAAAGTTTTCCTCGGGAAAAAACCGTCGTCGGTAAATCGCGCCCCTGACGGGAAGCTTGATTTTGAGCTTCCGCCTCAGATTGAGCTTTCAATGCCGGTGATGTTCTCGGCCATGAGTTACGGATCCATCAGCTACAACGCGCACGCCTCGCTCGCACGCGCGGCCGCGGAACTCGGAATACTTTACAATACCGGCGAAGGAGGTCTGCACGAGGATTTTTACCGATACGGCGGGAACACAATCGTTCAGGTAGCATCCGGCCGTTTCGGAGTTCACGAGGATTATCTTGAAGCGGGTGCGGCGATCGAAATCAAAATGGGGCAGGGAGCAAAACCGGGTATCGGCGGGCACCTTCCGGGCGCTAAAATCGTCGGAGACGTCAGCCGCACACGTATGATCCCCGAAGGATCCGACGCGATATCTCCGGCACCTCATCACGATATTTATTCTATAGAAGACCTCAGACAGCTTGTTTATTCGCTTAAAGAAGCGACTGAATACAAAAAGCCGGTCATCGTAAAAGTCGCCGCCGTGCATAACATCGCCGCCATCGCCAGCGGTATCGCGAGAAGCGGCGCCGACATTATAGCAATCGACGGTTTTCGAGGCGGTACCGGCGCCGCGCCTACGAGAATACGAGACAACGTCGGCATACCGATCGAACTGGCGCTCGCGTCGGTAGACCGGCGTCTGCGCGACGAGGGAATAAGAAACAGCGTGTCGCTGGTGGCCGGAGGTTCGATACGCTCCGCCGCGGACGTCATCAAAGCGGTAGCGCTCGGCGCCGACGCCTGCTATATCGCGACCGCGGCTCTGCTTGCGCTCGGATGTCACCTCTGCCGCACCTGTCAGACAGGTAAATGCAACTGGGGCATCGCGACGCAGCGCCCTGATCTCGTTAAGCGTCTCAATCCCGACGTCGGAAGCGAGCGCCTCGTAAATCTCATGACCGCGTGGAGGCACGAGATTATGGAGATTATGGGCGGTATGGGTATAAACTCGGTCGAGGCGCTGCGAGGCAACCGTCTGATGCTTCGCGGAGTGGGACTGAACGAAAAAGAGCTCGAAATACTCGGTATCAATCATGCGGGTGAATGAAGATGAAGCGTGTATACGTTAACGAAGAATGGTGTCTCGGATGTCATCTGTGCGAGTATAACTGCGCGTTCGCCAATTCCGGTATGAAGGATATGGTTTACGCGTTGAAGGACAAAAAGATCTTTCCGCGCATTCACGTCGAAGGCGACGGCAATAACAAGATTACGTTTGCGGTTTCCTGCCGGCACTGTACCGAGCCATTGTGCGTAAAAAGCTGTATCGCAGGGGCTATTTCTAAGCAGGAAGGCGTTGTGAGAATCGACAGAAACAAATGCGTCGGATGTCTTACCTGTATTTTAGTATGTCCTTACGGAGCGCTTGCTTTGGGCGAGGGCGGAACTATGCAGAAATGCGAACTGTGTCTTGACAACGCTTGCGGCGCGCCTGCCTGCGTCACGGGATGCCCGAACAGAGCTATAGTATACGAAGAAAGGAGCGACGGCAAATGAAGAGATACGTCATTATCGGCAACGGGACGGCGGCTGTCGGCTGCGTCGAGGGCATCCGCTCTCTGGACGCCGACGGAGATATTACCGTCATATCCGCGGAGAATCACGCCGTTTACAGCCGTCCGCTCATATCATATCTTTTGGAAGGCAAAACCGATACCGAACGGATGAAATACCGCCCGGACGGATTTTATGAAAAAAACGGCTGCCGCGTACTCTTCGGCAGGAGCGCCGTTTCGGTAGATCCCGTAAAAAAGCTTGTCGAACTGGACAACGGCGAGTGCCTCGAATACGACGCTCTCTGTTCGGCGACCGGATCCCGTCCTGTCGTTCCGCCTTTTGAGGGACTCGACAAGGTAAAAATCAAGTTTTCCTTTATGACGCTCGACGACGCGCTCGCTCTTGAGAAAGCGCTTGACAAAGACGCGCGCGTACTTATCGTAGGCGCAGGGCTGATCGGTCTGAAATGCGCCGAAGGAATCAGAGAGAGGGTAGGAAAAATTACCGTATGCGACCTTGCCGACCGCGTTCTTTCGAGCATACTTGACTCCGAGTGCGCCGCGATTGTGGAGGCGCATCTTGAACAAAAAGGTATTGAGTTTATGCTCGGCGATACCGCCGTTCGATTTGAAGACGGTAAAGCTTATATGAAAAGCGGAAAAGAAGTTCTTTTTGATATTCTCGTTCTCGCCGTAGGCG
>JAGDAM010000326.1 GCA_017959485.1 Clostridia bacterium | reverse complement strand
TATCCTGTCGACCGGGAATGAATAAAGGATAAACTCCCCGCACCGGGTGCATTTCCCGTCGGCGTCGGCCTCTGCGTGAGCCGCCGGCGGCGCGAGGTGCCGCTCGGTCTCGCCGCACTCGCAATACCGCTCCTCGCAGAGGCCCTTCTCGCAGTTCGCCCCCTCCGCAAGAACCCATTCTCCGAATACGTGAGTATGCTGCGTTCCAGCGGTCGTATTCTCGCCCTCGGTGACGCCGCCCGCACCCGCGGAGCCGCAGGAGGAAAGCCAAAAAAGAGCCGCGGCAGTCAGTGCCGCCGAAACGCAGGACCGCAATAATCCGCCCATTTTTTCTCCTTCCGGAAAACCCAAATCCGCCGTTTGTCCGTGATCATAAAAGCTTTTTGAAGTCGTCTATTCTCCCGAGCAGATCGTAAACGGCGTCTTCCGAAAGCACTCCGCGCTTGAGCGACTTCGGCAGTTTTCCCGCCTCGTCGTCGGCGAAATCCGACTTCCAGACGTCGCTGCCGTAGTATTCCGCAAGTTCGCCGGCCTCGGGAAGCAGCGATCTGACCTTTTCAATCTCCGCGTCGAGCAGATCAAGTTCGGCTTTCACCCTGTCGAGTATGTCCTCGTAATGACTGATCCGCCTGATCTGATCGGAACTTCCCTCCGCGGCAAGATCGTCCAGAAAGGGGACGTCGTTGTCCCGGCACCATCCGCGGGCGATTTCAGCAAACGCGCCGGAGCGGAACCTGTAATAATCGTTGATCATTCCAAGCCGGTTCGCGGTGTCCTTGAAGTTGCGGAACGGCTTTTTTCTTCTCAGCGCAAGAATAAGATCGGTATTCTTAGAAGCATCGGCAAAATCAGCCATGATCCGGAACTCATTGAGTTCGCGGAGCGAAGGAAGTCTGACGTGGTTATTTCCGTATTCAATCTCGTCCCTGAGATATTCGAATGCCTCGTCGTCTCCGAATAACCCTTCGTCGTCCGGGAGCATCACGACGTCTCCGGTCGCAAGATTTAGATACTGTTCACAGTCTTCCGAGGCGCGTTCCAGCGCCTCAACAATTACCGAGAGTTTAATAATCATGTCACCTGTCGTCATCTTATAACTCCAAAAACTCTATCTCGTCCACCCACTCGGGGTCGTACTCGATCCTGACGACTTTCGCGCTGCACCCGGGACAGTATTCCGACGGCCGGTCGAATCTGCCTCCGCACTCGCGGCAGCGGTAGGTCGTGCCTTCAAAGAGATGCTCTTCCCTGTCCCAGACAGCGGTCTTTTCAGCGGTTTCCAACGGTTTTTGTCCGAAGAAAAACAGTTTCACGTTTCCCCTTATCCTTTCCCGACCGAAGCTGTTACCGTTTATGATTTAATATTGTGATATTATAATTATATCAGCAAAATCGGAACCGGTCAAGAAAATATTGATTTGCGCAAAAAAGTATGGTAAAATTATCGGGAGCAAACAAAAAAGACGAAGAAAGCTCTTCGCCTGAAAAGGTTATTTCAAATGCGTGAGGTCGTCCCGAAGGCATGGATTATCAAAAGAACGGATACGGTTATATCACCGGACTGATAAAGGAAGGCATTCGAAACGGATCACGCCGGGCCGTGATTTCCGGAAACCTGGAGATCGACAGGGAGATCCGACTGCCTTCCGATTTCACCCACGTACTGTCGGAATGTCATCTGCGAATGGCCGACGGATGTTATTCAAACATGTTCGTCAACGAAAACTTCGACAGGCCCGAAGGCAGAACGGCAGCCGACAGAAACAGAAACATCGTGATAGAAGGCGTCGGCAGCGCCGTCCTCGACGGAGGGGAATACAACGGATTGTCCGAGCGGAACGAACAGCGCGACGGTCTACCTCCGATCTGGAAAAACAACCTTATCCTGTTCGCCAACGTGGACGGATTCAGGATCACCGGTATTTCCTGCCGGAACATGCGGTGGTGGGCGCTCGACTTTCTCTTCTGCTCGAACGGGTATATAGGTAATATCGACTTCCGCGCCAACGATACCGGCGTCGCGCCCGACGGCCGCATCTATCACGGCCTTTTGCGTTCAAAATACGAAGAGGTGCTCGTCAAAAACGCAGACGGTATAGATCTGCGTCAGGGCTGTCACGATATTGTGATAGAGAATATCACCGGATTCACCGAGGACGATTCCGTCGCGCTGACCGCGCTCGACGGTTCTCTC
>JAGDAM010000032.1 GCA_017959485.1 Clostridia bacterium | reverse complement strand
TATTAAGCACCGTTTGATCCGCGTGCGCAGTACGGCGAGAGGTTTCTTCGCCGGTTTTCACTGAGAAAGCGCGGCAATATACGAGATATAGCAAGCTTTCGACGTGGGAACCGGCAAAGAAACAGCCGTCGTAATGCGTGCGACGGGTCAAACGTGTGCTTCCTGAAAACAGGCACAAAAATCTCTCGCCAATCCGCATACGCGAATTGTGCGGTATTGCCCTAATTTTTCCTTCCGGCGACAGCCCCTGCCGTCCGAATCGAGGTTGCCAATGCCTGAAAAAAGCATC
Organism: Clostridia bacterium; assembly: GCA_017959485.1. Next base: position 3,590 of record JAGDAM010000032.1, on the reverse strand, counting down.
AGAGAAATGAACAAGCTGGAGCGGCAGCATTATTCGCTCGCCGCCCGCACCTTCCGCGCCACAATAATGGGGGCGATCATTCTCGGACTCGCCGCGCTCATTATCGGTCTCGGCCTCTATGTCTACGCCCTTGCCGGGCAGTATATCGGAGAGGCGTTCAACCTCTCCCGCACGATCGAGGGCGTTATCGGAAAAGTTGTCGACGTGGAGCCGCTCGCCGACGAGGTGATGCTTCGATACAGGTGCATGACCGCTGAACAGCGAACCGGCGACGAGGCGGCGTACAGAGCCGTCTTCGACGGCATCGAGGAGCGCGAAGACTACCGGAAAACGGTCAGTCTGCTCGGGTATTTTCTCGAGACGAGCGACGTTTTCGACGTTTACATCGCGATGTTCGATCTCGACACACTGAAGATCGTCTACGTCGCCGATCCGGAGGAGGATCCCGAATACGCCTGCCCTCCCGGCACCGCCGAGGTCGAGCGCAAAAAAGGCATCACCGACTTTATGGACTGGGACGGAACCGGACATCTGTACGATATCGAACGGACTGATAAATACGGCTGGCTGGCGACCGCGGGCGTTCCGATGCGCCGCGAAAACGGCGAGATATACGCCTTCGTTCTGGCCGACGTGTCGCTCGGAAACATCGCAAACCGCATGAAGTCCTTCGTGTGGCAGTACGCGCTCATGATGTTCATACTCGTCAACACGGTCGCGATTCTGATGGCGCGCCACATGAAGAAAAAGCTCGTTCAGCCGATCAACCTGATTGCGGAGGCGGCCGAGGCCTACGCCGCCGACAAGCGCGGCGGAATCGCCGAAGGCGACCATTTCTCGAAGCTTGGCATTTCCACCGGCGACGAGGTAGAAAACCTCGCCCTGATAATGAAGGATATGGAGGCGGATCTCGGCGAATACGAGAGCAACCTTACCAAGATCACCGCCGAGAAGGAGCGCGTCGGCGCCGAGCTGGCGCTCGCGACGCGGATCCAGGCGGATATGCTTCCAAACATCTTCCCCGCCTTCCCCGGCCGCCCCGAATTCGACGTATTCGCGACGATGAATCCGGCCAAGGAGGTCGGCGGAGATTTCTACGACTTTTTCCTGATCGACGAAAACCGTCTGGGACTCGTCATGGCCGACGTTTCGGGCAAGGGCGTCCCCGCCGCGCTCTTTATGATGATTTCGAAAATACTCGTGCAGAACTACGCCATGACCGGACGTTCGCCGAAAGAGGTGCTTGAATCGGTCAACGCGCAGATTTGCGCCAACAACCGCGAAGAGATGTTCGTGACCGTCTGGTTCGGCATCCTCGACCTCGAGACCGGAGTCCTGACGGCCGCAAACGCCGGACACGAGTACCCGGTGCTCAAGAAGCCGGAGGGCAGCTTCGAGATAGTCAAAGACCGCCACGGATTCGTTATCGGAGGAATGAGCGGAGTTAAATACCGCGAATACGAGCTCCGGCTCGAACCCGGCTCGAAGCTCTTCCTCTACACCGACGGAGTACCCGAGGCAACCGACGCCGAGGGACGGCTGTTCGGCACCGACCGGATGACCGAGGCCCTGAGAAGAGCCGAAAACGGGATTCCGGCCGAGATACTCGGAGCGGTTGACGACGCTGTCAGAATCTTTGTGGGAGACGCTCCGCAGTTTGACGACCTGACGATGCTCTGCGTCCACTATATCGGCAAGAATGAAAAGGAAGGACCGAACGTGAAAAAAAAGACGCTTGACGCGAAAATTGAATCCATTCCGGAGCTGACCGAATTCATCGACGCCGAGCTTGAAGCCGCCGGCTGCTCCTTCAGGGCTCAGACACAGATAGACGTCGCAATCGACGAAATCTTCAGCAATATCGCGAGATACGCCTATCCTGCGGGCGGAGGTCAGGCGACGGTGTCGATATCGATCGACGGCGATCCGAAAGTCGCCGTGCTGACCTTTACCGACAGCGGAATTCCGTACGACCCGCTCAAGGCGGACGACCCCGACACCACCCTTTCCGCACAGGAACGCGAAGCGGGCGGGCTCGGCGTGTTCATCGTGAAGAAGACTATGGACGACGTACTTTACGAATACCGCGACGGCTGCAACGTCCTGACGCTCAAAAAAACAATCTGAACGATTTAAGAGGAAAAACGAATGGCACTCTCCGCACACAGACTCGAAGGGAAACAGCTGACCGTCTTCCTGACGGGACAGATCGATTCGAACAACGCGCCCGAGACCGAAGCCGAACTCGCGAAACTCCGCGAGCAGTATTCGCCCGGCTCGATAGTCATCGACTGCGAGAAACTGAAATATATATCAAGCGCGGGCCTGCGCATAATTCTTCGCACTAAAAAGAGCGTGCCCGACACGAAGGTCACCGGGGTCTCGCCCGAAGTTTACGAGATCTTCGATATGACCGGTTTTACCGAGATGATGACGATTGAAAAGGCCTACCGCGTCATCAGCGTCGAGGGATGCGAAGTCATCGGGCGCGGAGCGAACGGAGTCGTCTACCGCACCGACCCCGAGACGATAGTCAAGGTCTATCTCAACCCTGACGCCCTCCCCGAGATCAAGCGCGAACGGGAACTCGCCAGAACGGCTTTCGTGCGCGGAATCCCGACCGCCATCCCCTACGACGTCGTACGCATCGAGGGAGGCGGATTCGGCTCTGTCTTCGAGTTGCTCAACGCCAAGAGCTTCGCCAAACTTTTGGCGGCCGGCGAGAAGACGGTCGACGAGATCGCACAGATGTCGGTCGATCTGCTCAGGCAGATCCACTCGACGGTCGTCGAGCCAGACCTTCTGCCCGACATGAAGGCGACGGCGCTCGACTGGGCCGGATTCCTGAAGCCCTACCTTCCGGAAGAGACGTTCGCAAAGCTCCGCGATCTGATCTCTGCCGTCCCCGACGACAACCACATGATGCACGGGGATTACCACATTAAAAACGTTATGCTCCAGAAGGGCGAATGCCTGCTGATAGATATGGACACCCTCTGCCACGGTCACCCGGTGTTCGAGCTCGCCAGCATGTACAACGCCTATTGCGGATACAGCGAACTCGATCATTCGATCTCGCAGAGCTTCCTCGGCATCCCGTACGAGGTCGCGGCGGCACTCTGGAAGAAGATGCTCGAGCTTTACGTCGGAAGCAGCGATCCCGCCGTCACCGCCGACGTTGAAAACAAGGCGATGCTGATCGGATACACCCGCATTATGCGCCGCAGCATACGCCGCAACGGCTTTGACACCGAGGAAGGCCGCGCGGTAATTGAAAGCGCGAAGGCGCACGTCATCGAACTCGCGGGAAAGATCGACACGCTCGTATTCTGACGTAAAAAGATTTATACTGTTACAATAAACGGCTCATCCATCGTTTTCGCTGCGGATGAGTCGTTTATTGTCTCATATTCAGGCAATCCGTTTCTTTGCAATGAAAGATGCAGCGGCCGCCTCGCCCGGGACCCGTGAAAGCGGTGGATTTCGATTGCCTTCTCCAAAGGAGAAGGGTGGACCGCTTTTGCCTTCCCCTCCGGGGAAGGTATCGGCGAAGCCGACGGATGAGGGCCGGTGGATGAGGCGAAACGATA
>JAGDAM010000325.1 GCA_017959485.1 Clostridia bacterium | reverse complement strand
TAGCTCGCTGGTGCGGCCATCCACGAGGTACTCGCCGCGGTCGTGAGGATAGTGCTTTCTATCTGCGTCACGAAGATGAGCCGCCGCAACGCTGTCATCCGCAAGCTTACCGCCGTCGAAACGCTCGGATGCACTCAGATAATCTGCTCCGATAAGACCGGCACTCTGACGCAGAACAAGATGACCGTCGTCGATCATTACGGAGACGACGAGCGGAAACTCGCGGTTTCCTTCTCGCTCTGCACCGACGCGAAACTCGCGCAGGGCGAGCTTGTCTCGACCGGCGACCCGACCCAGACGGCCGTCGTCGACTACGCCGCGAAGATCGGCCTTCCCAAGTACGAACTTGAGGAAAAAGAGCCCCGCGCCGGCGAAATTCCCTTTGATTCGAACAGAAAGATGATGACGACCCTCCACAAAAAGGAAGGAGGAGGATTCATTCAGCACACCACCGGCGCCCCCGACGTGATAGTCGGACGCTGCACCCGCGTGCTCCGCGGAGGCGAGATCGTTCCGATGACCGAAGCGATCCGCGCCGAAATCGCCGGGGCAAACGCTTCGATGGCCGACCGCGCCCTGCGCGTTCTCGCAGCCGCCTGCAGGGATTACTCCGAAGCGCCCGCGTCGCTTGACAGCGACGAAAACGAGACCGACCTCGTCTTCCTCGGGCTCGTCGGAATGATTGACCCGATCCGTCCCGAAGTTCTCGACGCGATCACGGAATGCCGCGAGGCCGGCATTCGTCCGATCATGATCACCGGCGACCACAAAGCGACGGCTTCGGCCATCGCGAAACAGCTCGGAATCCTGACCGAAGGCACCGAGGCGATCACCGGCGCGCAGCTTGACGAAATACCCGAAGACGAATTCGTGAATACGGTTGAACGCTACTCGGTTTACGCGAGAGTTCAGCCCGAGCACAAGACGCGCATCGTTTCGGCCTGGAAAACCCGCGGATACGTCACCGCTATGACCGGGGACGGCGTCAACGACGCTCCCTCGATCAAGACCGCCGACATCGGCGTAGGCATGGGCATCACCGGAACCGACGTGACCAAGAACGTCGCGGACATGGTCCTCGCCGACGACAACTTCGCTACGATAGTGTCCGCCGTCGAGGAAGGCCGCAGGATCTACGACAACATCCGCAAATCGATTCAGTTCCTGCTCTCCTCGAACCTCGCGGAGGTGCTGACCATCTTCTTCGCGACGCTGATCGGATTCGAGATCCTTCAGCCGACCCACCTGCTCTGGATCAATCTTATCACCGACTGCTTCCCCGCCCTCTCGCTCGGAATGGAAAAGAGCGAGAGCGACATAATGAAGCGCCCGCCCCGCAAGGCGTCGGACGGAATATTCGCCGGCGGAATGGGCTTCGACATCGCCTTCCAGGGCGTTATCGTCACCCTGCTCACTCTCGTTTCATTCTTTATCGGCGATTATCTTGAGAGAGGCAGTTTCGCCATAGGCAACAGCCCGGACGGAACGACTATGGCCTTCCTCACCCTCTCGCTGATCGAGATGTTCCATTCATTCAACATGCGGTCCCGCCGCGGTTCGGTCTTCACAATGAAGAACAGCAACCGGTGGCTCTGGGGGTCGCTCGCGGCTTCCTTCGTGATGACGGTCGCCGTGATCTATATTCCTTTCCTGCGCGACGCCTTCAATTTCGCGGAAATCAGTCTTCTCGAATTTTCGATAGCGATCGGACTCGCTCTGACGATCATTCCGATCATGGAGCTTACGAAATTCATCCAGCGCCGCCTGGGCAAATAAGTACAGGGTATTCATAAGTGTCAGAAGAAAAGAAAAAAAAGAAAAACGGTTCCGCCCCGTCCGGTAAATCAGGATCGGCGCCGGCGGAACGCAAAAAAACCGATAAGACCGCCCCGGCCAAAAGCAAGGGCGGAAAGAGTTCGCGGGAAAAAACGCCGGAGAAAACCGCCGAACCGAGGACCGGATACCCTGACCGGCTTCCCTCCGACGGAATGCTGCACCAGTTTATGCCCTACATTCTCGTGGTCGCGGCAGTCTTCCTCACCGCCTGCTTCATCTTCTCAACCGTTGACGGAGCGATGGGAGTTGTCGGAAAGACGCTTCGCGACGTCCTCTGCGGACTGCTCGGGTGGCCTGCGTTCTTCCTTCCGCTCATCATTCTGAACCTCGCGATCTACTGGCGCAGATACGTCGACCGCGGACTCGTCGGATGGAAGCTTCTGCTCTCCTTCGTCACAATCGTTTTCATATCCTCGCTCGTTCACGTCTTTTACGTCAGCCGAGCTCATCAGGCGTACGGCTGGAGCGAATACTGGAACTCGGTGACCGGCTCCGGCGGTTTTGCGTCGAACTGGACTCTCGGAGTCGGTATCAAGGGCGGAGGATTCCTCGGCGGATTCGCCGGCGGATTCTTCAACTGCACCGTCGGCTTCGTCGGCTCCACCATTCTGCTCATCGCACTCATCATCGTCTCGGTGATGTTCCTCTTCAGCGTAACTCCCGGATACGTCCTGACTTCTATCAAATACAGGATAAAAAAACACCGCGAGAAGCGTGAAAAGCGGCTCGAGGAAAACGAGGAAAGAACCCGCCGCGCCGAAGAGGCGGAGCGGGCCGCCCGCGAGCGCCGCGAGCGCGAACGCGAGCAGGCCGAAGAAGCGGCCGGTTCAAAGAAGAAAAAGAAGGAGCGCGAGTTCTTCGCCGACGCCGTCGTAACCGACGGTCCGGACGGAAAGATCGCAGACTCCCCGAAGGTTCTCGGAACCGTAGAAAGCATTCCTTCAGACAAAAGAACCGGGACCCGGTCGGGTCCGGCGGCGGTAGTGCTCAATTCCAGCCCCGGCATGGAAAATTCACTGCCGGTGATTACCGGGCAGACCAAAGCCGCACCCAAGGCCGCACCCGACCCCGCACCCTCCGCGGCAGGGTCAGTTGCCGGAACCTCCGGCAGCGGCAAAAGAGATCCCGCGCTTCAATCCACCTACGAGGTTCTCGACCGGATATTCGGCGAGCATCCCAAAGGAAATAAAAGCAAAGCCGCCGTCACCGGCGGCGCCGATGCCGCGGTGTCCGGAACCGCGGGCACTCCGGCGGCAACCCTTCAGCCGGGCACCGCTTCAAAGCCGGGACCCGCCGTCACGCCTTCCGGAACCCGGACGCCCAGGACGACGGCCGGCGACAGCCGTTCGATACCGGTTGTTAAAGCCGAGATGACTCCGACCCACGTCACCGACCCCGATCCGGAAGAGGATTCCGCGGTTACCG
>JAGDAM010000324.1 GCA_017959485.1 Clostridia bacterium | reverse complement strand
GCACCAACATTCACGTCGGAGCCGAAAACGTCCACTTCGAGGACCACGGCGCCTTCACCGGCGAAGTATCCGCGAGAATGCTGAAAGAGGTCGGCGTCGAGTACGTCATCGTCGGACACAGCGAGAGACGTCAGTATTTCGCCGAGACCGACGAAACGGTCAACAAGCGCACGAGAGCCGCTCTCGCCGCCGGACTCAAGGTCATCCTCTGCCTCGGAGAGGTAAAGGAACAGCGCCTCGCGGGCATCACCGACGAAGTCGTCGGTATGCAGACCAAGCTCGACCTCGCCGGCATCACCGCCGACGAGCTGAAGAACGTCATCATCGCCTACGAACCCGTCTGGGCGATCGGGACCGGGCTCACCGCCACTCCCGAGCAGGCGGACGAGACCTGCGGAGTCATCCGCAAGGTTATCGCCGGGCTTTACGGCAAGAAGGCCGCCGAAGAGATCACCATCCAGTACGGCGGATCGATGAACGACAAGAACGCCGCCGAGCTTCTCGCCAAGAAGAACGTCGACGGAGGCCTCATCGGAGGCGCGTCTCTCGTTCCCGAAAAGTTCGCCGCAATCGTCGACGCCGCTCAGTAAGTTTCGCCGAAACCGCTTATCATTATAACTTCCGCCCGGCGTTCGGGAAACCCCGAACGCCGGGCGGAAGTGTGTCATTTGCCTTCAGGAATACAGATCGTCTCCGGTTACCAAATCTAATTCGCTTTGCGCGGAATCGAATCCCGAAATCGACACGAATCCGATTTTTCCTATCTGCAGGCCTTTTATTCTCTTTATCTGCTCTTCTTCTTTTTTCATTTCACCGATACCGAGCGGAGCCAAACGGTATTTTACTTCGTAAATATCATATATATTCCCGCGCTCCAGAGCTACGTCGAATTCGCCGTTCGTCTTCGTTTCGCTGTCGTCGTAATAATAGGTTCCGATATTTGTAACGCCCTTCAGCTCCCCGCTTCTCACACGGAGCGCAAAATACGTTCGCGCGATCTCCTCAAACCGGTGCGAAACGAAGGTCGGAAGCGACCGGTCAACGTACCCGTCGAAAAAAGCTTCCTGACCGAGCACACGCAGAGCGCTCTTGTTTTTATAAACGTACGAGTAGTAAAACCGCAGCAGATTGTCGTTCACCTCGTAAGCGCTTTTTTTACTGTCGTCCGGTTTGTTGATCGGGAAGGTTTTGGTTACAATCTCCATGCGGAGAAGAGCCGCGAGCTGCTTTGAAAGCAGTCCGTTGCTCTTCATGCCGAGCTTGCTTTCAATTTCGCCGTACTTCTGCTTTCCGTTGGCGATTGCCGCGACAATCCGCTCCGCGCCGATCGCGCGTGAAAAATCGGAAATCATAAGATGCTCCGCGTACTGATAAACGGGATGCGATTCGTTGAGGACAGTAGATATAATATTCTCCTTCAGCGATTTGGCCGGATCGATGAATCCGTTCACGTAGGGAGAACCGCCGAATACCGCGTACACTCCCGCTTTATCATACGCGCTTTTTTCGGGATAGAACATAGCGGCTTCACGGTAATTCAGCTCTTTCAGCTGCAGCGTCAGGGAAAAGCGGCCGTAAAGAGCGTTCTTCTCCTCCAGCAGGTCCCTCATCATACCGACGTGCGAGCCGGAGATAAACAGACGGACGTTTTTAATATGATTGTCTATGACTGCCTGAAAAACCGAATCGACCGTTTCGGGCAGAGTTAACTCCTTAAGATACGGGTATTCGTCAATGATTACGTTGTAGGTTCCGTCGAGAGTGTTCAGATACGCAAAAACGTCGGTGAAACTTCTGAACGAAATCGGAACCGGAATTACCTTTTCGCGCACCAGAACGTCTACAAAGCCCTCGACGTTGTCCTCCATCGTGGATTTCAGACATTCATAATAAACTGTTTTTTCCCGGCTTTTACTCAAAGCGTATGTGAGAAGCGTCGTTTTGCCGACTTTCCGCTTCCCGTATATCATAGCGCTCCCGCTTTTTTTGCGGAGCAGTTCTCCGATAAGCGCCAGCTCCTTCTCTCTCGCGAAAAACATGACCGTCCTCCCTTACCTCGCCCGATGATTATTCGGCGTTATCTTACTGAATTATTTTTCACTGAATTTGTATTCATTATACATCGCGGCTGCGGGTTTGTCAATAGTCCTGAGCGGTTTTGTTAAAAAACAGGCGGGTCTGTGAAAAAATCGACTTTTTTTACAGACCCGATTAGCTGTTTTACAAAATTATCTATGGCAATTCCGCGGTCATTCTTTGACTACTATCTCTCCCGAGCGGACTTGAGATGATTCAACATTCAGCGTACTGTCATTAACTTTCAAAGATGCTCTGACGGTACAAACGCAGTCTGCTCCGATTCGGTCCGAAACTCTGTTTCCGGTGAAAGAAACCGTATTTGTGCTTTTCTTGCCGCTGCCGTTATGATAAGAGAATTCCGCGACATAGATGCATCCGCGGGGTGCGGCGTCGCTGAGTATGACCTCCACTGTTCTATGCTTCGCGGACGATGGGCTGCCCGGACAGAACTCGGGTTGAGCAAGAGAGGAACCGGTTACCGTTTCCCCGATATACGATTCATCAATATAAGAGATTATGCCGCTGGTTACGTTTTTGATCCGCACCCACCGCTTATCGTCTTTGCTTTCACTTCCCTTTTGCTCCCCTGCGAGAAGCAGACATATGTCATTCTTAACAAGCTTATCCGCCACGGGAGCACCGTCGAAGGGGAACGTGTGAGCGGAACATTTTTTCGCAACGAAGAAATACCTGAGCTCAAGAACTTGGTCAAGTTTTTTGCGCCATTCAACAAGCAGCCTTGCAGTCGTCTCTTCCTCCTTTGATATTCCTTCCGACGGTTTATCGAATTTTTTAAAATCCGACGGAGGGTCGGCCAGTCCGTCCGGGTCATAAATCAGACCGTATCTTTCAAGAGACACCATGTCCAGCGGATCGTTTGCTTCCGGATTATTCTTAAGCTCGTCAATGCTTTCACTCATTCCGAGTTTGTCGCATTCGACAAGGCAGGGATGCAATCTGAGCGAAATATACTTATGTGACTTCTCCGGATGATCGGTAAGCCCGGTCAGATTGCAGTACTGTTCGAATCCTTTCCCGAATTTGTCCCGCGGGTTTCTGAAACCTCTGCTCCTCATATACGCGTTCCATCTGCGGTGTTCGAGCCAGGCAAGGTCGTTCAGCATACTCTGCCTGCCGGTGCCTCCGCGGGGCGGCTCCGCTTCCGGATTCTTCACGAATACAAGATATTCTTCCGCCGGGAGGGTGAAAATACCGTCGTTTGCGCTTGTGAAAAACGACTCGGTATGGAATCCGGCGGAATATTCCGCGTATCTGCGGTGGGTCCTTCTCGCGGAATCCGACTGGACGCTGTAAATATCCGAATAATTGTTGATTTTACAATCGGAAAGCGTGACGTTTTCACGGCTGTAAACCTCTTCCAGACTCCCGAACGCGTGCATATAGACGTCACAGGCGCCCTCCGACGGACGGTATTTGTGCCTTTTTTCCTTATTGAGAGCGCGGCACAGATCGGAACTGTAGACAGCATAGCTTATTACCGTATTGCGGTGCCCGTCATCGTAAAGATGACGCGCTCCGACCGCACGGCGAAGCTTGTCTGCAAGTTCAAAATTCAGCTCGTCGGTACCGATTGCAACGATAAAATAATCGGTATCGGATACGGCTTCGCAGCAGACTCCCGAATCGAGCTCGCCTGAAAGGACGTCCGCCTCAATATAATCGTATGAAAAATAAGGCGGATTTGTCCCGTTCTTTTTATTGTTTTTGAAAAGCGGCGAGGATGGATCGGCCGTCATAAAAATCTCGGGATTTATTGAGTTTATCCTTCCCTCAAAATCGCCCTCTCCGGGGAAGCTGCTGTGAGCATTTCTTTTTTCTTTAGAAATAACAGTAATATGCAGACGGCAGCCGAGCATCTGCCCGCACCAGTATGCGTTGAGAAACGCCTCGGTGCCGATGGAACCGCTTCCGATGATGGTCAGATTCAGCTGCTTGTCTTCAGCTTTCCCGGGATCTTGAGAACCGATGAGCGGCTCGAAAAGAGGAACGTCGGTAAACAGCTTTATGACCATATTGCGTATTCCGTTTACCGGAATGATCCTTGGAACTCTGCCTGTGTCTTTGCCGTCGAAAAGCCGATTTACGATAAAAGCGATCTCCTCGTCAAGATTTGAATATTCCCGGTCGGTCGAAAAGACGTATATTTCTGCCGACTCGTTCTTGTCATGTGTGTTCTCCCCCGAAGACTTTTTGGGAGAGGAAGGCAGCGAAGAAAGGAGCGAAGTCAGTGCCTCGAGATTGGCGGTTTCCGAAGTATCGATCAGAAACAGTTTGGTTTTGCTGCTTGTAAGCTTCGGAGCGGGAATGCTGAGCAGATCCTCTTTCAAACAGACCGCGCCGAGTCCCTTTGCCTGTGACACAAACTCGGAATCGACTCCGTCACGCGAAACGTCGGTAAAAATGAGCATAATGCCCGGTCCCGCAAGTTCTTTTGCAAGGGCGAGAGAGTTTTCGTTAAGTTCGCTGAAAAAGTATTTGCTGCCCCAGCAGTGCAGACGCATTCTCAGCGAAGGAGACAACTCGGCTATGACCTCAAGGATGAAGAAACCGCCCATAAGAGGGGCCGCCGCGTTCAGAAAGGCAGTATAGCCCCCGAAAGCACATCCCCATCCCTCGCCGCAAAGCTTGCTTACAATCGACCGACCGACCGAGATGAAGGTCGCGTAGCTCGCGTCGAGACTGAACGTCTGGAGAGCGAATACAACGCTGTTCAGCGAGGTCTCGAAAATGCCCAGCGATATACGCTCGTTTTCCGGGACCACATCCGGGTCGCCTATGATATAAAAACCGACTGCCAGTCTTAAAAACAACACCGACGCCATCAGCAGGACTGACAGCCACATGGTCTTCGTTCTGATCGAGCGGGTGCGGATTCTGAAGGCCTCGACTTTTTGGCCTTTTTTGATCAAACTTTTTTTGCGTATCTCCTGTACGACGTAAAATACGAACAGGACCACTGCCCCGCCGAAAGCGAGCAGCGACAGGATCGCTCCAACAGTAAAACAACAAGTCATTTGGGCACCACTTCTCCGCCGGACACCGGATGTCCGAGTATTGCGGATATCTCCTCTCTGTTCAGATAATTCTTCGCGACAAGTTCGCCGACGAGAGCGTCTACCGCCTCGCGGCGTTCTTCAATTATTCCGATAGCGCCTGCAAGTTCTCTTTCCAGAATCCTGTTGACAGCCGCTCTGACCTCTGCAGAGAGTTCGCCCTCGGCAGCCGCGCGGTAATCAACGACCGACAGACCGAACTCCGCGTCCATTCCGTAGGCGCAGATGAACTGCCGGGCCAGCGCGGTCGCGTTCACGAGATCACCGGAGGCGCCGGTTGAAACCCCGTCCCTTTCGCCGTAATATACGATCTCAGCCGCGCGTCCTCCGAGCGAGGCGCG
>JAGDAM010000323.1 GCA_017959485.1 Clostridia bacterium | reverse complement strand
GGCTCCCGGCGCAAACTCGAAACAGATCTTCACGTCGGTCCCGTCCGGCGCGCAGCTTTTCAGATAAAAAGTATCGTTATACATCGCGTCTGAAATCTCTGCGCTTAGCTTTTTCCTCTCCTCGGAGTTCTCCATGAACTGCTCCACGGTGATCCCGAGTTCCGCGGCTCTTGTGTACTGGTTGTTGCAGAGCCATTTGTCGGCTTTCGCCGAGGTGATATAGTATAACCTTCCGTCTTTTTCACGGTAGCCGAAGGATACGACGTTATCACCGCCCGCAAGTTCGGTGTACTCTCTCGTCCGGATATCGTAACACAGGATTTTCGTCGTGGTCATAAAAAACGCGTATCCCGGAATGCTGACATTTTCACGCAAGAAGAGCAGAGGCCCTATCGCCATCTCTCCGAAAGCGAGAAGCCACGACTCCTCGCGCGGGTTTTTCCCGTTATAATCGTATGAATACAGCTCGACGTCCGGCTGATCTCCCGCCTTGATCTTTCCGACGTAAACGCGGGTGTCAGTCAGGAGTTTGATCGTTCTCTGCGAATCAAAGCTTGCCAGCGTCTTTTCGGTTTTATCCGAATAATCGTATCTTTTGAGCAGAAACACCGTTTCGTCTTCGATTAAATCCGGGACTATGAAAAAAGCGCATTCGTCACCGAGCATGTAAGAGTTCTGTTCCCGCCCCTCCCATGAATAGACGGTCCCGTTGTCGGCGCCGGTCAGGTCGATATAATTCAGCGAATGAATATCGCCCTTGCCCGGGCCATTTCCGGCAAAATGGCCGCCGGAGGCGTAATAAAACAGCCGGTCTCCCACTACAGCGAACTGACTTATCGGGTTTGCGGATACCGCGGGGCATTCCGCCATTGTTGAATGCGAGCAGATCGGGTCGCGGCAGACGCATTCGGTCGATCCGGTTTCGGGATCCCTCAGCACGAGCCGGTATCCGTCCCCTTTTACCTTCAAAACGTGCCCATCGTCGTCCGGAAATAATTCGAAATAATCGAAGGTTTCGACCTCGACCGTCTTTCCGTTCCAGACGTTGTCCCGGTGCATGATTATCCTTGTTTCCCGGGCTCCTGATCCGGTTTTGCCGCAGGAGCAAAGGGCCACGGAAAGAAGCAATGCAATAATCAAAAGCGAAGCCGCGGGCGTCTTTTTCATTCGGATAATCCTCCGGTGCGATTATTTGTAATCGTACCCCAGTTCGATGGCTCTGACGTTGAAGTCGAACAGATTCTTATGTTTTGCCGAAACGACCTTCTCCATGGCGGCGGGGATGTTCGCCTTGTCTATTACGCGGCTGTTTTCGATCACGCTGCCGAGCAGTATCATGTTGGCGATACCGTCGAAGCCGCGCTCGGTCGACAGAGCCGTCGAGGGCACGTAATGGACGGTGACGTCGGTCCGCTCGACCTTGCGGTCGACGAGAGATGAGTCGACGTAGATCTCGCCGCCCGGGACGACCGCTTTCTCGAATTTATCGAGAGAGGGGCGGTTCATGGCGATGAGTATATCCGGCTCGGTGACGATCGGCGAGCCGACCGGCTCGTCGGAGATTATCACCGAACAGTTGCAGGTGCCGCCGCGCATCTCGGGCCCGTATGAGGGTAGCCAGCTGAGTTCTTTGTTCTCGATAAGGGCGGCCTGAGCGAGGAATTTTCCGGTGAACAGGACGCCCTGTCCTCCGAATC
>JAGDAM010000322.1 GCA_017959485.1 Clostridia bacterium | reverse complement strand
GGCGCACCTTTATAAGAGCGCGGGCAAACGCGTCATGCTGGCGGCCGGCGACACGTTCCGCGCAGCCGCCATCGACCAGCTGGGCGTCTGGGCGGAACGCGCGGGCGTCGAAATGGTCAGCCAGGGCGAAGGAGCCGATCCCGCGGCTGTCCTTTTCGACGCGTGTCGCAGCGCACGGGCGAAGGGCGTTGACGTGCTGATCTGCGACACCGCCGGCCGCCTCCATAACAAGAAAAACCTTATGGACGAGCTTGCTAAAATGAACCGCGTCGCGGAGCGTGAAATGGCCGGAGTGCGGCACGAGACGTTCCTCGTCCTCGATGCCGCGACCGGTCAGAACGCGGTGAATCAGGCCCGCGCGTTTTCCGAAGTCGCGGGCATAACCGGCATTATTCTGACCAAGCTTGACGGCTCTTCCAAAGGCGGCATCGTAGTTTCTATCTGCGAAGAACTCGGGATCCCGGTTCGCCTCGTCGGAGTAGGCGAGGGGATAGGAGACCTTCAGCCTTTTGTCCCTGAAGATTTCGCAAAGGCGCTTTTTGAAAACTGACGGCGCGCCGGCGGCGCCTGAATAAATCGTTATGGAAATCAGACGAGTCAGACAAGACGAATACAGGATGCTGATCGACGTCATGAACGGATCGTTCGGGTTTGTTGACGCCGAAGCGCAGTTTGAGCATATATTGCCGAAGCTATACCGGCCGGATAACGCCAAACCGGTGCATATCGGCGCGTTTGAGGGCGAAAAACTTGTCAGCTCCGCCGGGATCTACCCGCTCACGCTTATCAACGGCGATAAAACCGTTTCGTCAGCGTGCGTTGGTGCCGTCGGGACGCTTCCGGAGTATCGCCGCAGGGGCTGCTTTACAAAAGTGATGGAGCGCGTGCTCGCTGAGGCGCGGGCAATGGACATAGACCTCCTTTATCTGGGCGGCGACCGCCTGCGCTACAACAGGTTCGGATTCGAGTACGGCGGCAGAAATTTGTGCGTCAATATTTCGTCGCGTACCCGTCAGCTGCTTTCTCCTTCGGAATTCGAGGTCGTGCAGTACGACGCTGTTTCCGACGCGGACCGTTCGATCGCCTCAGAGATGCTGAAGATCTACGAGCTTGCGCCGATGCGTGCGGAGCGGAGCGCGGACAATATTGACCGGGTCCTCCGTTCGTGGAATTCCACGCCTTATTATGTTCTCGGCGGTCAATGCTCAGGTGCTTCGAGCGGCGGCCGTTCGGGGCCGGTTATCGGCTATTTTTCGTTGAGCGGCGGCAACGTAAGCGAGATAGGTTTTACGTGCGATATTGACACCATCCTGGCCGCCGTGCTTTCCGTCCGCGACAACGCCAACGTTGTTTTCCCGATGAGTTTTTACACTCCCGCGCTACTCGCGCGCGTTGACCACTACGCTGTTTCGCAGAATCATCAATTCAACGTTCTTAACGAATACGCGGTCATCCGTTTCCTCGGCTCCGATCCCGCCGCGGTGAAGCCCCTGCTTTCGACGGATCCTCTCACCCGCACAAGACAGCTTTTGGGCGATCCCGCTTTCGACAGTGTCACGGGGACGAATATCTTCATTTCCGGCGCCGATTCCGCCTGACGGCAGGCCGCTTTGCTTGTAAAAAAAGCCGGCGGATAGTATAATGGCTGCATCAGAAGCAGCTGGAGGCTCACTATGAAAAAACTGATCTCGATAATATCTTTGATAATTGTTTTCGCCCTTGCAGCCGCGTTTTACGGTTGCGGATCCGATGAAGACGGTTCAGATGATAAATGGAATTCCGTTGGCAGCCCGACGCCCGAAACGACCGCGGAAGTTAACGCCACTTCTGCACCGGACAGCCAGCCCACGGTATTTGAAGTGCCCG
Source organism: Clostridia bacterium (assembly GCA_017959485.1). Next base: position 925 of record JAGDAM010000322.1, on the reverse strand, counting down.
TCGAGAGGCTTCCCGACATAAAACATTTCTATTACGGAACGAAGTTTAAGTTCGGAAAGTACGAGCAGGATAACAACAAAGACAACGGACCCGAGGATATCGAGTGGATAGTGATCGGTTTCGACGGAGATAAAGTCCTCGCGCTTACTTGCAATGTGCTTACAAATCTTACGTTTAATGACGTTATGTGGGAGAAGTCTTTGTGGGAAAAATGCAAACTCAGAAATAATCTTAACGGTCAATTTTACGCTCAATCATTCACCGATGAAGAAAAGGCAATGATCGTCGAATCGGAATTGCTGACCGATGGCAAAGTGACGAAGGACAAAGTGTTCCTGCTGAGCCAGGAGGAAGTGGAGGAGTACCTGACGACCGAGCTCTCCCGCCTCTGCTATGCGACGGATTATGCCTATAGTATGGGCGCATACCGCAACGAGGAAGGATTCTCCCAGTGGTGGCTCCGCTCGCAGTTCGATAGAAACTCAAGGGTCACGGTCGTTGACGGTAAAGGCCAATTCTTGCCCAATTACCCGTTCAACGGCGGAGGAGGTGTCCGGCCGGCAATATGGCTGATACCAGCTTGAAATCATCCCGTAGCTGTTTTCTCAGGCATTTTATCCCATGACACCGCGAAGCAAGAACGGAACGACAAAAAGACTATAGAAAGATTTGAATTTTCCGGCGCTGAAGTGAAAAGTTAACGTCTACTCCAAAGGCCCCTGTTTCCGAGTAGATATTACTCTTACAAAAAAGAGCAAAAACGCATCATTAAAGCTAATAAGCAGGCCAAAAGAAGGCTACGCAACATAAAAATTCTACTTGAATATTCCTAATGGATAGCTTAAAATCTAAATGGCGCTATGGTTTTGGACATAGTGAAACAAGGTAGGTTAAGGGTGACTTTTCGGGGGTGCACGACTAAAAT
>JAGDAM010000321.1 GCA_017959485.1 Clostridia bacterium | reverse complement strand
GCCGGGGACGTATTTTTTCATAAACCTGAAGATCTCGTCGCACTGCCTGCGCCCTTCGATCTCGCCCCTTGTGAGGCTCTCGGAATCGGTCCCGTCAATTCCCATAATTCTTGAGGTGTTTATGCTCCATTCGTCGGGATCGACGCCGCGGAAGAGCCCGACGGATACCCGGTCGAGAGTCCAGTCGCCGGCCTCACGCGCCTTCGACACCCACCAGTGAAGCGAACGGTAGTTTACGCCGTCCTTTCGGTAGAAATTGCCGATGTTGCGGCGGTAGTCCTCTTCGATCTTTTCGGAATCGACGTTCCCGATCCTGAAAAACATGGTAGCCGGCTGGACTCTGCCCGAGGCGGAGTCGCCGAATTCGAAGGGAACTCCGGCGTCGGCGGCGCAGTCGGCGTCGCCGGTGCAGTCGATGACCAGATTGGCTCGGACGGCGCAGAGCCCCTGCTTGCGGAGCAGTACGACCCGGTCAATCCTGCCGTTTTTTACCTCGGTTCCCGCAAAAACGGTATGGTAAAGGACGGTCACTCCGGCTTCCGCGAGCATGTCGTCGCACAGGCGTTTTAACGCCTCGGCGCGGAAGGGGGTGACACCGATATGGCCGACGGTGATGTACGACGTGAAGGCGGAGGGCGCCCGGCAGAGCGACGGATCGATCGCGTCGCCCGTCGAGCAGAGTCGCGACACAATCTCGGAGAACAGGCCGCGGATCAGCCGCACGCCGCCTCCGCTGTCGTAGCAGGTCATAAACGGAGCGACGAGCCCCGCGGTCGCCATTCCGCCGCAGAAGCCGTTCTTTTCGGCGAGAGTTACCCGCGCTCCTTGACGCGCCGCCGCGATCGCGGCGCAGAAACCAGCGGGGCCGCCGCCGAGTACAAGCACCCCGGTCTCGTACGCGTCGGGAATATTTCTTGAAAAGATCATATCCCGGCAGCGGCGCGGACGTCCGCCGCGACTTCCTCTTTCGGGCGGGAGGCGTCTATCCTGATCACTTTGACGCCTTCTCTTTCGACAAGATCCAGAGCGGCGTAATAGTTTTCGCGGATCTTTTTCTGCCGCTCCAACGCGTCGTAAATCTCGGAGTCGGCCCGTTCACCGGCGCGTCTGCGCGCCGTTTCCTCGGGAGAGACGTCGAGAAAGATGACGAGGTCGGGCTGCAGCCGTCTCGCGCAGGGAGCGTTGAGGCGGTAGACGTCTTCGACCGAGATGTCTCCGGTCGAATTGTACGCCATATTGGAGACGTAGTATCTGTCGCAGACGATATCGGTTCCCGATTCAAGCAGCGGAAGCATATACGCGATATGCTCGAGCCGGTCGGCGACGTGAAGATAGGCCATGCCTTCGGGCGTGACCGAGACGTTTCCGTGAAGGGCGGCGCGGATCAGTCCGCCTATCATATTGCGGGAGTCGGGCTCGCGCTCAAGCAGGCAGCGGCGCCCGGTCGCCTTCGCCATCGCGTCGCGCAGGAGCGCGGCGTGAGTCGATTTTCCGCTTCCGTCGGTGCCTTCAAGCACTATGAATCTTCCTCTTGACGTTTTTTTGTCGTTTGTCATTTTCTACCTCATCCGACCGTTTCCGGAAAATCGGAAACGGCCACCTTCCCCTTAGGGGAAGGTAATTAAATTCTAATTGCCCCAGTATTTTCGGTCAAGACTGCGAAGCGCGACCGCCTGGGCGATGTGCTGCGGCTCGATAAGCTCCGACGCGTCAAGATCGGCGACCGTTCTCGCCATACGCATGACACGGTCGCAGCCGCGGGCGGAGAGCCCGAGCCGGTCGTAGGCATCCCTGAGCAGGGCGCTCGCGTCCCTGCTGGCGCGGCAGGTCAGCCGGATAGCTGCGGCGTCGAGCTGGGCGTTGCAAAACACTCCGTCTATCGACGACGCCTTTATCCCGCGCGCTTCCGCGTCGCGGCGGACGGACGCGAGACGCTCGCGCATAAACTCGCGCGCCCTGACGACTCTTTCGCGGACGGAGGCGGAGGTTTCCTCTCCGGACGAGCCGCCGCGAAGTTCGTCGAATGAGATGGACGGCAGTTCAACCTGTATGTCTATCCTGTCGAGCAGCGGTCCGGATATTTTGGATATATATCTCGTCACGTCGGCGGGAGAGCAGGTGCATTTCTTGGTCGGATGCCCGTAATAGCCGCACCGGCATGGATTCATCGCGGCTACCCGCATGAAGGAGCAGGGAAAGGTGACTCTTCCGCTTGCGCGGGTTATCGTCACCTTCCGGTCCTCAAGCGGCTGCCGCAGACTGTCGGTTACGATTTTCGGGAACTCGGGCAGCTCGTCGAGAAAGAGTACGCCGTTGTGCGAGAGGGATATTTCTCCCGGCATCGGGATCACTCCGCCTCCCACGAGCGACACCGCCGACATCGTATGGTGCGGCGAGCGGAAGGGACGCGCGGTCAGGAGCGACACTCCTTCCGGAAGGGTTCCGGCGACCGAATGAATCTTGGTCGTTTCGATTGCCTCGTCAAAAGTGAGAGGGGGAAGAATCGACGGCAGGCGCTTGGCGAGCATCGATTTCCCGGTCCCCGGCGGGCCGATAAACAGTATATTGTGACCTCCCGCGGCGGCGATTTCGGCGGCCCGTTTCGCGGCTGCCTGACCGTGCACGTCGGAAAGGTCGGGTCCTCCGGCTTCGCGGGCGTCGAAAACGTGACGGTCCCCGCGCACCGGGGTCAGATATTTCGTTCCGTTAAGGTGGTCGACAAGTTCCCTGATGTTTTCGACACCGTAAACGGTTATTCCTTCCACGGCGGCGGCTTCGCGGGCGTTCGCCGCCGGGGCGTAAAATTCACGGAATCCGGCTTCTTTTGCCGCCGCGCACATACAGAGCGCTCCGCGTATCCCGCGGACGGCTCCGCTCAGCGACAGCTCGCCGGTGAAGCAGCGTTTTTCCGTATCGACCGACTGCTTGATCGCTCCGGCTCCGCGAAGGATGCCGAGCATCATCGGAACGTCGAGCGCCGAGCCCTCCTTGCGGCGGTCGGCGGGGGCGAGATTGATCGTTATCCCGCCTTCGGGGAAAAAATACCCGCTGTTGAAGCAGGCGCTGCGCATGCGTTCGTTGGCCTCCTTTACCGCCGCGTCGGGAAGCCCGACCAGCTGGAACGAGGAAACCGCGGGATACACGTCGACCTCAACCGTGACCGTGTAGCTCTCGATTCCCGTAAGGCCCGCGCTGAAAATGGTGGAAAGCATTATTCCTCGTTGTCACCTTCTTTTCAAAGTTTGTCCGCGCGTTCCGCCGTCCCGCGGGACATCCTGCAATTCCCGAAGAGACGCGTTTTCCGAGCGTGCGGCAGGTCCCGCGGGCGCTTTTCGCGCAGCGGAACCGCGGGACGCAATAAATCCTGACGTCCCGATAAATATTAGCGTTTAGTTACTGTTTTACCGGAGTTATTCTCTCGAGCAGGCCGCCGCATTTCTCGAGCGTCTCTTTCCCTCCGACCACGCAGACCGCCGAGCCGGGAAGAGCTTTTTCGACCGCGTCGGCTATCCGGCGCAGATCACCCGCGGTGGTTGAAAGGATCGCTCGAATGTAGCGCGACGGATAATCGGCGGGCAGTCCGGCAAGCCAGAGCGAATCGTCGCGGGCCGTCCGGGCCGAAGAGGAGAGAAGCGGGTCGGCCGACGGAAGCGAACTGATTATATACTTTTCAAAATCTCCGCCGTCGGCGAGCTCGCGGAGTTTTTCGGGGATCGAGTCGAATACGCCGACCGATCTTCCCGGCTGCGGATCGCGGTATGAAGTCATCGTGACGAGGCCGGCGTTTGAAACCGACATGCCGGTTCCGTAGGCTCCGCCATTGACTCTAATTTCATTCCAGAGATAATCGTAGGTGATGAAATGAGAGGCGACGACCGCGTGTGAGAACAGTTCCATGTCGCCGTCCATAAGTCCGGCCCGTCCGGCGAATCCGATAGCAGCCGGAATCTCGATGCCTTCGTTTACCTTTTCACGCAGGCCGTGAGACACAGGCGCCGCGGGCGGGAAGGCGTCGCCGAGAGAGGCGAGCAGTTCTTCCGCGAAGCGGTCGTCCGCCGGTCCGGTAAGGCTCACCGCGACGCGGGAGCGCGAAAAGATCTTCGCGGCGACCGCGGCAAGTTCCGCGGCGGCGTTGTCACAGCTGTTTTCAGCTTTGATTTTCTGCATCCAGCGCAGGCGGCTCATTCCGGACAGAATGTATTTAACGTTGGCGCTCTCAGACAGCGAGGCCGCGGCGCAGCCCGACGCTATCGCGTTTCCTCTCATCGCCACCGCCTTCTCGCCGGCAAGCAGGTCCTGCTTAAGAATGTTGAGTATTTCGCCTGTCAGGGAAAAATCTGTTTCGTTGAGTATTTCGGAGAATATCGGAATAATTCTGTCCTTGTTGACTTCAAGCGCCATGAAGGAGACGTTGAAAACGACCGCGTATCCGGGATCGGGCGCCGGACGGTTGTATACGGCCGTTGAAGTCCCGAAATCGCCCAGGTCGCGCTTGATGATTCTCTGAATTTCAGCCGCTCCGTGTCTGCGGGTTCCGATCTGGCCGAGTACTTCGGAAAGGAAGGCCGCGGCGTGCAGCTCTTCTTCCGAAAGATCGCGCATATCGAAAAATACGCGTCCGTATATTATTCCGTTGTTGTTCTGGGTATGGCGCAGAAGCGTCCGGCCTCCGACGGTTCCGACCTCGAAACAGGGCTTCAGGTCGGCGGCGGGGATGTCCGAAAGCTTAAGAAGCGGAACAGAGGCGACGGCCTCGGGCGAGTCGGGCGTCTTCTGGAAGCGGCGCAGCTCGGCAAGGTCGTCCTCGACCTTCTTTCGGTCGGCGGCGGTCCAGGTCTGCGCCGCTTTTTCGCATCTTTCGGCCTCCGCGGCGTCCCTTTCGGCGGTCAGCGTGCGCGAGGGTATCATGCATACCGACGCCTTGTGCGTGCAGTCGACGAAGATTTCTTTAAGCAGATCCTCGTAGTAGCGGGATTCCGGAGCCGCCATACGGCGCAGAAACGCCAGTTTTTCTTCGTATCTGAGCGGAATCGCCGGATCCTCGCCGTAAAGCCAGGTGTCAAGCATGTCGAGGCAGTAAGCGAGTCCCTTCGGCGTTCTTCCGTAGTCCTGCTCGCGGTAGGCGAACTCGGTGCTGTTCAGAGAAGCGATAAGCTCCTCGCGGTCGACGCCTTCGCGTATCGTTTTTTCGATGACGTCCAAGGCTATCTTGCGCAGCTTTTCCCTGTCTTCCTCTTTAATATTCTTGAAGCTCATTACGGCGTAACCCTGGAGCAGTCCGCCGTCGTACCAGAGCGAGACGTCCTCGGCCAGGCCGGAGTCGAGCACAGCCTTTGTAAGCGGCGACGAATTGCTTCCCGCGAGCACGTCGAAGAGTATCGACGCGGCTGTCGCTTTCACCGTATCGGTGCAGTCGGCGAAAACCCATCCGTCGCATGCCATCGTGCGGCCTTCGGTATCCTCTTCGGCGCCGACGGGGAAGTATCCGATCTCTTCCGGTGGACAGACGGGCGTCTGCATCTGAATCGAAGAATCGACGTCGACCTTCTCCCATTCGGAGAGGTAGCTTTCGATGAGCCCGAAAATGAGCTCGAGGTCGATCTTTCCGTCAATGAAGATCCTCGCGTTGGAGGGGGAGTAGTATTTCGCGTGCTGAGCGCAGAATTTTTCGTAGGTGAGTTCGCCTATGTGCTCGGGGTCTCCGCCCGATTCGAAGGAGTAGGGAACGTCCGGGAAGAGCAGCTTCATCAGGCGTTTTCCCATCATCCGGTCGGCGGAGGCGTAGGCGCCCTTCATCTCGTTGTATACGACTCCGTTGCAGGTGACCCGTCCGTCGTCACCGATCTCCCAGTGCCAGCCCTCCTGTCTGAAGGCGAGCGGACGGCGGACGCAGAGCGGTTTGAAGACGGCGTCAAGATAAACTCGTGTGAGATTGAAAAAGTCCTGATCGTTCCGGCTGGCGACGGGGTAGACCGTCTTGTCGGGATAGGTCATGGCGTTCAGGAAGGTATGGACCGAGCTCTTGAGCAGATCGACGAACGGTTCCTTAACCGGGAAGTTCTCCGACCCGCAGAGCACCGAGTGCTCGAGAATATGAAAAACGCCGGTGTCGTCGTCCGGAGGAGTGCGGAAAGCGATCCCGAAGGTCTTGTTGGAATTGTCGTCGTCGCGGTCGAGCCAGATCAGCTCCGCTCCGTTTTTTTCGAACTCCATACGGATCATATCCGCGGAGATTTCGTCGATATAGGTGACCGACGTCACTCTGAATCCGTGAAACAGATCGTTTACCTTGAATTGCATCTTGCTTGCCTTCCCGTAATTTTGAACAAATTATTAACAGATTGTGTATATTTTATAACAAAAGCCGCGGTTTGTCAACAGTATTTTTCGGCTTTTTTCGGAATCGCCGAAAAAACAGTTTAACGACATATAATTATAACATATTTTTATTGCTTAATCAATATTGACAAATATCTCGGGGGTATGGTACAATAGTATCCTTGGAAACGGCTTTTATTACTTAAGGCAATACCGCACAATTCGACGCACGGATCTTGCCGGCCCTTTTGACGCCTGTAGGGGTAATACCGCGCCATTCACCGCACGCATCCTGCCGGCCATTTTCGTGCCGGTTTCCGCTTCGAAGTCTTGAAAAACAT
>JAGDAM010000320.1 GCA_017959485.1 Clostridia bacterium | reverse complement strand
GGTCCCCCTTCCCCAAAATGGGGAAGGCACGCGTTTATGGTATTTTGGATATCACCAATTTGCTTCGGCGGTTACCGTTTTCAGGCGGATGGTCGATGGCCGGAGGCGGACGAGCGATGCTCGCCCCTACGACGTAAACCGTAATAATTATTATGATTTACGTCTCTTTTCACCTTCGGGCTCTGCCCGAAGACTTCACAAAACGCGAAGCGTTTTACTTCACAGTCCGGCGAAGCCGGACGACTTCACTGTCCGGCGCAGCCGGACATTTTCACTGCCGAGCGCCGCAAGGCGCGAAGGCCTTTGCCTCTTCTTCCGCGAGGGCGATCTTCTCTATTACCACCGGCTCGCGCGGGACGTCGGAGAACCAGCCGTACCTTCCGGTTTTTACCGAGGCGACGGCGTCGAGGACGTCGAATCCGTCGGTCAGCTTTCCGAAGGCGGCGTACTGCGCGTCAAGATGCGGCGCGTCCCTGTGCATTACGAAAAACTGGGAAGACGCCGAGTCGGGGTCGCTTGTGCGGGCCATCGACAGCACGCCGCGCGTGTGCTTCAGCGTGTTCTGAGGCCAGCCGTTGGCGGCGAACTCGCCGCGGATCGCGGGAGTGTCGGTCTCCGAGAAGTCCTCCCGGTATCCGCCTCCCTGAATCATGAAATTCTTTATTACGCGGTGGAAGATAAGCCCGTCGAAAAACCCCTTTGACACAAGTTCAAGAAAGTTCTTTACCGTTACGGGCGCGTATTCCGGATAGAGTTCGGCGGTCATATCGCCGTATCCTCTGACGCTTATTACGATTTTCGGGTGTTTCATTACTACTCCTCTGTTATTTGCCGTACAGTTCCGGGAAAGCCGCTGCCAGCAGTTCTCCGACGCGGTCTTTTCTTCCCGTCAGCCAAAGAAATCCGAACAGCGTTTCGAGTCCGCTCGCCCGGCGGTATTCGTTGAGAGTCGCCCCGCGCGGCGCGTTTTTGATATGCGTGCTGTTGCGGCCTCTTTTGTACAGGTTTTCCTCTTCCGCCGAAAGAAGCGGAAGGATAATTTCCGACGCTTTGGACTGAGCCGGTGCCGTGACGTACTTCAGCGCCGCCGAGTTCAGGGACGCCGACGAGGACATCCCGGAGCAAACGAGCCGTTCCCTGACCTCCGTCTCGTAAACCGAGTCTCCGAGGTAGGCGAGCGCGGTGACCGGCCAGTCGGCGGTGATTCCCTCCCGGGTCATACTCCGATACCGGCGGCGTTCAAAGCGCGTCTTATGACCGCCTCGATTCCGTCCGCCATGAGAACGAATCCGAGGTCGTTCGGGTGGACTCCCTCGACGGTGCATTCATCCTCGAGCCGGCCGTGGAAGAAGCTCTCGCCGTCAACGAACCAGATCCTCCGGTCGCCCTCGGCACGGGCCGCGCGGAAGGTGTCGGATATTATGTCGCGGCGGACGAGACCGTCCTGCGGACGCGTATAGATATTGGGCTTTGAGACGAGTATGATCGGCAGGTCGGGATTCTTTTCCCGGACTGTCCGGTAGCCCGCGAGATGCGTCGCGCGAAGGTAGTCGGGATTCGGTGCGTTGTGGTCGTAATCGTATACGAAAACCGACATTTCGAGACCGGCTACGTATTCCATCATCGCCGGCTCGGCTTTCGCGTTGCCGGAAAAGCCGAGGTTGACGACGTCGGCTCCGAGGCGCCGGGAAAGGATGTTCGTGTAGACGAGTCCGGGCCGTGTGGCCGCGGTTCCGTGAACTATCGACGAGCCGTAAACGACTATCGGAGCGATATCGCGGTAAGGTCTGCCGTGACCGAGAAACGCGCCGGGTTCGATCCCGAAATAAAGCTCGGAGACGGTCGAGTGGACGGGGAAGTTGACTGTGAAGGACCGCGTCTTTCTGTCGGGGAAGCGTACGATCTGCTCGTAGCCGTGATCCATCTTGTACGGAGGCATGAAGGTTCCGATAAAGCGGCTGCCCGAATCGGTGTCGGCGTATACGTCAAACCCCGCCGAACTCGCGAGAGTGATGTGGGAATTGCGTCCGACCGACGGCTCGACCGCCTTTAAGAGAAGGTATTTCGAGTCGGTGGTGAAGCGGACCCTCCCTCCCGCGGTCTCGCGCGAGAGGCGGTAAACCTTTTCGCTGGCGGCGCGCGCGGTATCCGCGGGCATTCTTACGAACAGTTCCGAGGTGCGCGGCTCGTAGAAATTGTAAAGATCGAATACCTCTTCCCGCACGCTGTGAAGAACGGCGTCCTCCGCGTCGGGGAAGACGGTCTCGACTATCATATTTTTATCAAGTTCGGCGTATTCCGTCTTTTTTGCTTCTTCGCTCATTTCGATTCTCCTTCGTCGGCGGGCATTTCGCGGAATATCTCGCGCAGCGTCGCGCCGAATTTTTCCGCCATCATGACGAATCCGACGTCGTTCGGATGCGTTCCGTCGACCGAGCAGGAATCCTCGTATTCTCCGCGGCAGAATCCGTCTCCGTCGATATAATAGATGTGCTCGTCTCCCTGAGAGCGGGCGAACCTGAAGGTGTCCTCTATGATCTCGCGGCGTTTGTTTCCGTCGGTCGGCGAGAAGATGTAATCGGGTTTCGAGGCAATGATGATCGGCAGGTCGGGGTTCTTTTCCCGGACCGTCCGGTAGCCCGCGAGATGCGTCTCGCGAAGGTGGTCGGGATTCGGCGCGTTGTGGTCGTAATCGTATACGAACGCCGACATTTCGAGTCCCGACAGATACTCCATCATCGCCGGTTCGGCTTTCGCGTTGCCGGAGAAGCCGAGGTTGACGAAATCTATATTGAATTTGCGGGAGATGATCGCCTGATACGCGAGTCCGGGACGCGAGGCGCAGGCGCCCTGAGTTATCGACGAACCGTAATAAACAATGGGTTTTACCGGAAGGTATTTCCTGCCTTCTCCGAGCGCCGCTCCGGCGTCTATCCCTATTTCAAGCCGCGAAACCGGCGAGTAGAGAGGAAAGTTGAGAGTGTAGGAGCGGTATCCGCGGACGCGGGTTTTTACCGTCATTTCGAACCCTTTTTCAATCTTTACGTCGGGCTTGAAGACGTTCTGATATACCGATCCGTTGTCGGTGTCGAGATATACGTCGAAGGATGACGAGCCGGTCAGAGGCATATGGCAGAATTTCGTGACGTAGGGCATTTCGACCCGGACGCCTATGCGGACCGAGTCGGTGGAGAAGCGGACGCGTCCTCCCGCGGTGTGGTAGTTGTTGCGCTTTACGCCCGGGTTGACCCGTTCCGCGACCGTCTCGTCCATACGGCGGTAGGGATCGGTTGCCCACAGGCCGTAAATCGAAAAGGGAGGCAGCGACGCGTCGAACCAGACCATTCCGTCGGCGTCCGGTTTGCCCGGGTTCATCTTCGCGTCGAGTTCTTTTGATTGATCCATTTGTTCCTCCGGAAAAGAGTGATTAGACTTCGTGCGGCCGTCAGGGGGAGAGAAGCGCCTGAACGTTCAGCGCGCCTCCGGTCCGGGCGGCATAGACCTCTTCGTCGAAATCGGCGGGGGCGCCGCAGCCGACGATCACGCGCATGCTGAACATAGTCACGATATCCTTGATCCGTACGACGCGGTCGCGTATGACTTCGGAAGAGGTCATAAGCAGTGGAACCGGCTCCCCGGTCAGGTCAACCGCGAGAAATCCGCAGTCGAACCCGATGGTGTTCAGGCGGGAGCGGGCGTCCGCCGATTCGCAGAAATCAAAGTCGAGCGCGATTCCGACCGCGGTTTCGCTTTCGGGAGCGCGTTCTTTGAGGTCGCGTATGAACTGCACGGCCTCTTCAAGCTCTCCGGGACCGCAGCCGAATCCGCGCAGGATGATATCGTCGAATCCGCCCGCCATCAGCTCGGCGGCGAGCGACAGCTCGTATTCGCGCATGATCAGCCGGGAAGCGGCGGGCTGAGAGGGGTAGCAGACGGAGAAGACTCCGCTGACGTATCCGTATCTTTTCCTGATCGCGCCGACGGTTGGCGCCACGTCAGGTCCGTCTCCCTCGTCGTATGAGTGAGCCGGAACCGCGGAGGAGGAGAAAAATACCCTCATTCCGGACGACACCTTCGGGCTTTCGCTTCCGGTCGTGTCGCCGGCGTCCGGAACGGGCGCCCGCAGATTGACCGACGCTCCGTCGTACCAGTTTTCGCGGGTGATCCGGCCCGTCTCCTCCTCACCGGTCGAGGCGTCGGTCACAACCGTTTCGCCCGGGTCCTCGAAAGCGACCGCGCGTCCTATAGTCACGGGAACCGCGTCCTTGTTGAAGTGTCCCGCCGGCGGCTGGTAGGTCCGCGAGGTATCCTCCGCTCCCGACGCCTCCGGGGGAAGATCCGACATGCGGTTCAGATAATTGCCGATAAAGACCGCGATCACGAAAAGGATGGCGGCCGTAAGTATGAAACACATTGCGATCCGCAGTCCGGGCCGCGGATTCGCGGCAGGAGTTCGCCGTTTGGCTGCCCGCCTGCGGGCGGCTTTAGATCTTGGCATCTGGGTCTGTCAGTTTATCGCAAGCAAATCTATACCTGCTCCGAATTCGTTGAATTCGAAGCTGTTGTTCTTTCTGAAAAGGTCGAGCTCGCGGTTGAACCGCGAATAAACGTATCCCGAAGCCAGCTCCTCGAAATTACGCAGAACGTAATCGCTTTCCGGAGCGAGCCGGAGGATGACGAAGTAACCGTCCTCGCCTTCGATCACTTCGCTGACCTGTCCGACCGACAGGTCGAACGCGGCTTTTTCGTATGCGTCGCCGTAATCGGAGGTGTATCTGGAAAAATACGCGCCGTGAGAGGTCGTCACGTTGACGTCGGCGTCGCGGTAAACGCTTTTGATCAGGATGATCTCCATCTCCCTGTTGTCTGAAGCGAGCAGACGCCGCCTCGCCTCTTCGCATTTCTGCCTGTTTTCTTCGGTCAGTCCCTGAAGATAGAGGTGGTTGGTCCGGCAGAGCTCGGGAGAATCGAGCGCCGCGCGCAGATCCTCCTCGGACGCGGGGATTATTCCGAGATCGTTTTTCAATATGTAAATCAGTTCGGTCGCGCACTGCTCGCAGGAAAGATAGAAGCGCATCAGGCGGTCGTTCATATGGTTCGCCTCAAGCTCGGCGAAATACTTCTTCCTGCCGCCGAGGTCGGTCGCCAGCCGGTTGATTTCATCCGCCACCGCTTCGGTAATCTTTTCCTCGGAGAGCATTTTTGAGCTCCCTCCCTGGTAGTACTCGTCCGCCATCGCGGTTACCGCGTAATAGTCGCTGTCTCCGAGCGCCGCGACGACAAGATCCCGCAGTTCCGCGCGTATCGCGTCGGCGTCGGGAGAGGAAACCGAGACGTCGCCGTATTTTTCCGAGAGCTCCTCGCGGTAGTTGATCGCGAGATAGCGCAGTTCGTCGTAACAGACGTCCCGTCCGGCTACTCGCCCTACGACAGCCGACTCCTCCTCCGTGGCTTCGACCGGTTTCACCGAGGCGGTGCAGGAGAAAAGAGAGAGGACCGCCGCGGCGACAAGTGCGGCGGCCGCCGCTATCCTCGGCGTGCGTCTGCTGTTTTTCGGTGCGGGATAGGTCATGTCCGTGTTCCTCCGGGGCGGCCCGCGGGGAGAATACCCCCCCGGCCGCGTTTAGTTTATGCCGAATATATAATACCACAAGAATGTGTATTAATTGTGAATTGACGCCCTGTTTTTTGAACCGCCGCGGCGTTTTTCGAAAAAAACTGTTTCCTTTTTTCCCCGAAATGTGGTATACTTTTATACGGAAATTTATTGCGCATAATAATATTTTAAATCCCGCGCGGGCGCGAAGCCCGGTGCGTCACCGAGCGCGGCGCATGCGACGGACGGTGCGGCTCGGCGCCTCCAAAAAAGGCCGCGCGGCGGAGAAGGAAATGGAATCTTACAGCATACCGCTGCAGTCGCTGATCACCGAATTCGGATTCGACGTGATATACCTGCCCGACGAGCCGGACAAGATCATGGTCTCCACCACCGAGATCGACCGTCCCGGACTCGCGCTCGCGGGCTTTTTCGGTATTTTCGACTCCGACCGCATCCAGCTCATCGGAAACGCCGAGCGGAAATATCTGGCGCAGGCGGATCCAGTGACGCGGAGGGAGAAAGTTCACGAGTTTATCAGGCACCGTCCGGTCGCAGTCATAATGACCGCGGGGCACGAGCCGCTCCCCGAGACGGTCGAGGCCTGCACTCTCTACCGCGTGCCGCTCCTCGCCTCTTCTGAGCCGACGACCTACGTGATGGCGGCTCTCTTCGCCTCGCTGAACGTCTCGCTCGCTCAGCGCATAACGCGTCACGGCGTGCTCGTCGAATGCTACGGCGAGGGCGTTCTGATTCTCGGCGACAGCGGGATAGGCAAAAGCGAGACCGCGATCGAGCTTGTCAAGAGGGGTCACCGGCTGATTGCCGACGACGCTGTCGAGATCAAGAAAGTATCCGCGAGGTCGCTTGTCGGTTCGGCTCCCGAACTGATCCGGCATTACGTCGAACTGCGCGGGATCGGCATCGTCGACGTCAGCAGGATATTCGGCGTCGGCGCCGTAAAGGACACCGAAAAGATCGACCTCGTCATTCAGCTTGAAAACTGGGTCGAGGGCAAGATGTACGACCGCATGGGACTCGAGGAGGAGAAAATCGACATCCTCGGTATAGAGCTTCCGTCGCTCACCGTCCCGGTCAAACCCGGGCGGAACCTTGCGGTGATCATCGAAATCGCCGCCATGAACAACCGCCAGAAAAAGATGGGCTACAATACCGCCGAGGAATTCAACCGCAGAATAATGCAGGTGACCGGAATCGGCGACGGGAAATGACGGTTCTGACCCGGGACGGCGCGACCGTCGTCACCGCCGCACGCGTCGGCGCCTGTCCGCCGGACTCCGTAGCAGAATTGTACTCCGCTTTCGGAGGAGAATACGTCGATTCACTCGTTCGGAGAAATCCCCGAAGCCGTGACGAATCGCTGAGCGCCGCGCGGCTTCTGCTCGAAACGCTGAGATACTGCCGCGAGGAGCCGACGGCGGTGGCGAGGGGAGAATTCGGAAAACCCTTCGCGCCCGGCGCCGGATATGATTTTTCGCTATCGCACGACGGCGGTCTCGCCGTATGCGCGCTTTCTTTCGCGGGACCGGTCGGGATCGACGTCTGTCCGGTCACAAGAGCCGCGGGGAAGGATATTCCGGCGTTTGCCGCGAGATTTCTCTGCCCCGGAGAGGAGCGGCTGCTCGCCGCCGCCGGACCCGCTGAACGCGGGCGGCTTTTCGCGAAGATCTGGGCGGACAGGGAAGCCGCCTCCAAGATGAACGGCGGCAGACTTGCCCTGACGTTCGGACGGGACTGTTCCGGCTTCGGAAGCTTTTTCCGCCTGTCGGTCGCGTCCGCGGCCGGAGAGTGCCGGATCAGTGTCTGCCGGACGGTAAACTGACTGCATGGGCGACGCCGCGCTGAACCGCGCGCGGCGTTGACTTAAGGCAATACCGCACAATTCGACGCACGGATCTTGCCGGCCCTTTTGACGCCTGTAGGGGTAATACCGCGCCATTCACCGCACGCATCCTGCCGGCCATTTTCGTGCCGGTTTCCGCTTCGAAGTCTTGAAAAACAT
>JAGDAM010000319.1 GCA_017959485.1 Clostridia bacterium | reverse complement strand
GGTGCAGCGCATCGCGGCTCAGGTCGGTTACGAAGACGAGTTCTATTTTTCCCGCTGGTTCAAGAAAAAGACCGGTCTGTCGCCGCTGTACTACAGAAAGACGGCCGCGGCGGAAGGACATAAAGCCTCCGAAAGCGACGCGCCTCCGGCGGATTCCGACGGCGGCGCCGGATCGGACCGTCCGACGGAAGGCCGGAAAGAAAAGGGGAATTCGTGATGTCGGCCAAAGCAAAAATCGGGCGAGGATCGGCCAAGGCAGTCCTGCTCCGGGCGCTTACCGTTTTTATAACTCTATCTTGCGTATGCTGCGGACCGGGAGCTGTCCCGAACGATACCTCGGACCGGTCCGAGACTACGCCCCCTACCCCAGGAACCGACATTTCGAATTATAAGATTATTTACAGCTACTACGCGAAAACTCAGGTGACCGAGTCCTCGAAGAAACTCAGAGACGCTCTTACCGAACTCACGGGAGGCGGCTGGAAAGGCGGACTCGGAGACGACGTCGTCCCCGGGAAATTCAAGGGCGAAACGGTAACGACCGACGATCCCGAGATACTCGTCGGCAACACCAACCGCATCGAATCGGAGGAGGCCGCGGCATCTCTGAAAAGCGGCGAATACGTCATCGCCTTCATCGGAAACAAACTTGTGATTACAGGCGCGGACGACCTGTCGACCTGCTACGCGGTCACAAAATTCATTTCGGATTATTCTTCGTACACCTCCGGAAGCATCGGTTTGATTAAAAGCGATTTAAACGAAAGAGACGTCTGCCGGGAGAGCGGTTCTCTCACGATCATGAGCTGGAATCTCTATTGCAACGACGCGACATCCCCGACCGCGAACTCAGACGCGGTGGACGTGGTGCTCGATTATCTTCCGACGGTTATTTCGTTTCAGGAGTGCAACAAGGCAATCCACCAGAAAGTCCTTGAAAAGGTGATTAAAGGCCATCCGTCATACAAATACACCACGGTCCGCCACAAGAATTCCTCGACGTACGTTTATACCCCGATTATTTTCGATTCGGACAAGCTGAATCTGTGCGAATGCGGCGCCGAATGGCTGGTCGGCCGGTACACCGGAACCAACACCAAGTGCCTCAGCTGGGCGGTTTTCTCAACCGAAAGCGGAAGCTTCTTTGCCGTCATCGGTTTCCACGGAGCGGTATGCAACAGCAGCTATCCGGGATTTGAAAACTTCACGCAGGAAGAACTCGCGGCGCAGAAGGAGACCTGGAACGTGCAGAACGTCGGGCAGATAACGGGGATAGCGGACAATCTCGCGAAGAAATATCCGGGACTGTCGGTCATTATTAACGGCGACTGCAACTTCAACAGCTCCGACAAACCCTATTCGGTGCTCACTGCGTCCGGATACTCGGAAGCCGAACGGACCGCGGACGAAAAGGTTAAGACCTCGCAGAAGACCGCGTGGCCCTACGGCGAAGAGGCGACTGAAGGCAAAAGCATCGACCACGTCTTCGGAGACAGCGGAATTCGTTTCCTTCGCTATGAGCAGGTGAGGAACGCGAAAGTGACGTCGGCAAGCGACCACTGCCCGCTGTTCGTGACTTTCACCGTCATAGGATCATAGCCTTCCGCACCATCATTAACAGGGATAAAGGCAAAAAAGATCGGTAAACTGAGGTTGGAATGAAAAGCACTTTGAAAAACGGCCGGAATGAAGGAAATGACGTCCCGGAGAGCAATCCTGTCACCATCATGAGCTGGAATCTTTATTGCAATGACGCGACCTCTCCGACCGCAAACGCCGACGCGGTCGACGTTGTTCTCGAGTATCTTCCGGCGGTAATATCTTTCCAGGAATCCAACAAGGCTATCCACAAAAACGTTTTGGAAAAAGTGATGGAGATCCGTCCCGGATACAAATACAGCACTGTACGGCACAGGAACTCGAAGACATATGTCTACACTCCGATCATATACGATTCGGAAAAGCTGACGCTGCTCGACTGCGACGCCGAATGGCTGGTGGGAAGATATACCGGGACCAATACTAAGTGCCTCAGCTGGGCGGTCTTTTCTGCCGAAAAAGGAAGCTCCTTTGCCGTCATCGATTTCCACGGAGCTGTGTGCAACAGCAGCTATCCGGGATTCGAGAATTTTTCGGAGGAAGAACTGGCAAGGCAAAAGGAGCTCTGGAACGTTGAGAATATCGGTCAGATAACCGGAATAGCGGATTCCCTGAGAAAGAAATACCCCGGATTGTCTGTCGTGATAAACGGCGACTGCAATTTCGACAGTTCGGAAAGACCCTACTCTGTCATCATATCGTCCGGGTACTGTGAAGCGGAACTCACGGCCGAGGAAAAAGTCATGACGGCACAGGTAACGTCATGGCCGTACGGGGGAGAGGCGAAGGACGGCAGAAGTATCGACCACGTCTTCGGAGACAGCGGAATTCGTTTCCTTCGCTATGAGCAGGTGAGGAACGCGAAAGTGACGTCGGCCAGCGACCACTGCCCGCTGTTCGTGACCTTCACCGTCCTCGGGTCATAACGGTATACGGTATAACCGCGGAACGGGGTTTCGAACGAAGATCTCTCGCCAATACGCGCGCGGAACACGTGCGGTATTGCCTTAATAAACGATAATAAAAACTGGAGATCAAGATGAAAGACATCAACATTTTCAAAGGCAGGGACGGAAAGCGTTTCGACCTGATCTGCCTCGGACGGGTAGCCGTGGATTTCAATCCGACGGATTACAACAGACCCCTGTACGAGAGCACGACCTTCAAGAAATATCTCGGAGGGTCGCCGGCCAATATAGCGGTCGGATTTGCGCGGCTCGGCGGAAAAGTCGGCTTCTTCGCGAGAGTTTCGGACGATCAGCTCGGCGAATTCGTCGTCAGATATTTTGAAAACGACGGGATCGACACCTCTCGGATCCGCCGCTGCACCGAAGGAGAAAAGATCGGCCTTACCTTCACCGAAATCTTAAGCCCTTCCGAATCGAGCATCCTGATGTACCGCAACGGCGCGGCCGATCTTTCGCTGTGTCCCGACGATATCGACGAGGAATATATCGCGTCCGCCCGGGTGCTGCTGATCTCCGGAACGGCGCTCTGCGAGTCTCCTTCCCGCGAAGCGGCTCTCAAAGCGCTGGCTCTGGCCAGAAAAAACGGCGTCGGAGTGGTATTCGACATCGACTACCGGCCGTACAACTGGAAGAGCACCGATGAGATAACGGTGTATTATTCCGCCGTCGCGGCGGAGGCCGACATAATCCTCGGGTCGAGGGAGGAATTCGATCTCACCGAAAGATTCACCGGGCTGGACGGCACCGACGAGGCCAGCGCCGCCTACTGGCAGTCGAAGGGCGCCCGTATGCTGATAATAAAACACGGCAAAGAGGGATCTTCCGCATTCTGCGCCGGCGGCAGCAGATATAAGGTGCTGCCGATGCCCATCCGGAAGCTCAAGGGCTTCGGCGGCGGCGACGGCTACGCGTCCGCCTTCCTGTACAGTCTGTGCACCGGGAAGGATATTCCTTACGCGCTCGAATTCGGAGCCGCTTCGGCCTCGCTGCTCGTGGCCGCACACGCCTGTTCCGAGGCGATGCCGACGGTCGGCCAGGTTGAGGATTACCTAAAGAGCATTCACACCGGAAACGAAGAATACGTGGTGAAGTTCTGATGCTGTACAAGAGATCCTTCGAAGAGGAAAGCGGGAACGCACGGAAGCTGGAACTCTGCAATATGACGGGTTTCAATTCGTCTATGAGGATGGATATCAACGTCTGGCAGCTAGATCCGGGCGGAAAGATCGATTTACGCTCCGACCGTTGCGAGACCGCGCTTCTGATAGTAAGCGGCGCGTTCAGAGTTCAGTGGAAACCGGCCGGAGGATACGAAGGCCCCTCCGAACAGGGCGACGAGATCTTCAGAAGGAGCAGCCCGTTCGCCGAACTGCCCTGGGCGCTCCACATCAGCCGCGGCACTGCCGTCACCGTCACCGCGATCGAAAACAGCGAACTGGTCGTCGAACAGACAGACAACAAAAAAGTCTGGGCGCCGGTGCTGTACCGCCCCGAAGACTGCGACATCGCCGAATTCGGAGCCGGCCAGTGGGACGGCGCCGGACACAGGAGAGTGCTCACTGTGTTCGATCTGTCAAACGCCCCGCAGTCGAATCTTGTGCTGGGAGAGGTCTTCAACAAGCCCGGCAGATGGTCGTCCTATCCTCCTCATCACCATCCGCAGCCCGAGGTGTATTATTACCGTTTCGACCGTCCTCAGGGCTTCGGCGCCTGTTTCAACGGTGACGACGTGTTCAAGTCGACCGACCGCAGCTTCTGCTGCATCGAACCCGGAAAGAGCCACCAGCAGGTAACCGCCCCGGGATACGAGATGTACTACGTCTGGATGATAAGGCATCTCGAGGGAGATCCGTGGGACAAGACCAGGATTACGGACAGGGAGCACGAATGGCTCCTTTGACCGATTTACCGGAGAAGACGGATTTTTCGATCATTCGACAAGTCTTCCCCGAATCGATCATCAATTGAATATCGGAGGAAATAACGAATGGCAGTAATGACAGTCGCACAGGCGCTCGTCAGATTTCTTGACAATCAGTACGTCTCTTTCGACGGAAAGGAAAACAAGTTCGTCGAGGGAATATTTACCGTTTTCGGTCACGGAATCGTATGCGGCCTCGGGCAGGCGCTTGACGAAAATCCGGGAGGCCTCAAAGTATTTCAGGGGAAAAACGAACAGGGAATGGCTCACGCAGCCATCTCTTTCGCAAAACAGAACAACCGCAGGAAGATAATCGCGTGTTCGTCCTCCATCGGACCCGGCTCTGCAAACATGGTGACCGCCGCGGCCACGGCCACGGTAAACAATATCCCGCTGCTGCTCTTCCCCGCGGACACTTTTTCATCGAGGCAGCCCGATCCCGTCCTGCAGCAGTTCGAGAGACCCCAGTCTCTCTCAATCACGACCAACGACGCTTTTAAGCCGGTATGCCGCTATTGGGACCGTATCGCGAGGCCCGAGCATCTGATGAACGCGATGCTGAACGCCATGCGCGTGCTGACCGATACGGCTGACGCGGGCGCCGTGTGCATCTCGCTCTGTCAGGACGTCGAGGGCGAAAGCTACGACTATCCGGACAGTTTCTTCAAAAAGAGAGTCCACCGCATCACGCGCATCGTTCCCTCCCCCGATGAGATAAAGGATCTCGCGAAAGTTATCGCAAAATCGAAAAAACCTCTTATCATAGTCGGAGGCGGCGTCAGATATTCCGAAGCGGGCAAAGCGGTGGAAAGATTTGCCGCCCGGTTCAATATCCCCTTCGCCGAGACTCAGTCGGGCAAGAGCGCCGTCCTCGCCTCAAACAAATACAACCTCGGCGGAATCGGCGTCACCGGCAACTCCGCCGCCAACAGTATTGCGGCTCAGGCAGACGCCGTAATCGGTATAGGGACCAGATTCTCCGATTTCACCACCGCCTCGAAATCTCTGTTCGGGGAAAAGTGCAGATTCCTGACTATTAATACCGACCGTTTCGACGCGTATAAAATGGACGCGGTAAAATGCGTCGCCGACGCGAAGCTGGGCGTCGCCGCTCTGGAAAAAGAGCTGGCGGCCCTTGATTACCGTTCTCTGTACAAACGTGAAATCGCCGAAGCCAGGGCCGAATGGGACAGAGAGGTCGCACGGCTGGCCGCCTATTCCTACGGCGAGGGATTCGAGCCGCTTATAAAAGCGCGCTACGAGAAGACGATCCCCGAGTTTATCGAACTTTACGGTTCGGCGCTCACACAGACTCAGGCGCTGTGCCTGATCAGAAGCCTGATAGCTCCCGACGCCGTCGCAGTGGCGGCCTCCGGTTCGCTCCCGGGAGACATGCAGCGGATCTGGACCACTGACGCAAGGTATTCGTACAACATGGAGTACGGGTATTCCTGCATGGGCTACGAAATCGCCGGCGCCCTGGGTGCAAAGCTCGCGAATCCGTCGAAGGAAGTTTACGCGTTTGCCGGTGACGGCGGCTATCTGATGCTCCATTCCGAGCTGGTGACGTCGATCCAGGAGGGGATGAAGATAAACGTGCTGCTGTTCGACAACGCCGGATTCGGCTGCATCAACAATCTCCAGATGAGCAACGGCATCGGAAACCTGGCGACCGAATTCCGGCGCAGGGACGAAAACGGAAAGCTTCTGGGGAGTCTATTGAAGATAGACTTCGCAAAATGCGCTTCGGGTTACGGAGCGGTGACATATACCGCGCGTACGCTCGACGAACTCCGCTTTGCGATCGAAGACGCCAAGAAGCAGACCGTATCCACGCTGATCGACATCAAAGTCCTTCCGAAGACTATGACCGACGGATACGGCGCATGGTGGAACGTAGGCATCGCTTCCGTTTCCGAAAGCGAAGAAGTCAGAGAATCATACAGAAAAAAAGAAGAAAAACTGAAGACTGCGAGGAAATACTGATGCTTGACGCAAAAAAAGTAAAGCTGGGGATAGCC
Organism: Clostridia bacterium; assembly: GCA_017959485.1. The sequence goes on along the minus strand of JAGDAM010000319.1, from coordinate 4,585 downwards.
CCGATTGCCTGGACAAACGACGATCTGCCTGACCTGGGCGCGGAAAACACCTTTGAACAGTGCGTGTCCGAAATGGCTCTTGCCGGGTTTACCGGATGCGAGATCGGAAACAAATATCCGAAGGATCCGGACGTGCTGGAAAAGGCGCTCGACCTTCGCGGGCTCAGGATATGCAACGCGTGGTTCTCCGCTTTTCTGACGACAAAGCCGTATGAGGAGACCGAGCGGGAGTTCATAAAACATATCACCTTCCTGAAACGAATGGGGGCGAAGGTCGTCGGAATCTCTGAACAGGGACATTCGATTCAGGGCATGAATCTTCCGATTTTCGACTGCAAATACGTGATGAACGACCGTGAATGGGATATGCTCTGCAGCGGTCTCAACCGCCTCGGAAAAGTCGCGAAGGACATGGGCATAGCTCTCACGCTGCACCATCACATGGGAACCGTCGTCCAGACCGCGGAGGAGATCGACAGGATGATGGAAAACACCGACCCCGAAGTATTCAGTTTGCTTTACGATACCGGTCATCTTGCCTACTGCGGCGAGGATTATATCGCCGTGCTGAAGAAATACGCGAAGCGGATCAAGCACGTCCATCTGAAGGATATTCGGCCTGACGTCGTCCGCAAAGTCAAAGAGGAGCATCTCTCCTTCCTCGACGGCGTGCGGCTGGGCGCCTTTACCGTGCCGGGCGACGGAGTTCTCGATTTCGGCAGCGTCTTCGATATTCTCGAAAAATCGGGCTACGAGGGCTACGTCCTGGTGGAAGCCGAGCAGGATCCCGCGAAGGCAAATCCGCTCGAATACGCGATAAAAGCCAGAAAATACATTGCTGAAAAAGCAGGAATCTGAAGAGAGAGGTGCACGTTATGCCAGAAAAACTGAAATACTTTGTAAACGGCTGCTATACCGAGTCGGCGACCGAAACCTATTACGATCTTCACGATCCTTCCACAGGAAAGATCACCGGGTATGCCCCCTGCTGCACCGAAGACGAGGTGAGGGCTGCAATCAAAGCCGCCAAAGACGCTTTCCCGGCCTGGAGCTCCACACCCGCGATCAAGCGCTCTCAGATTCTTTACAAAGTCAGAGATCTTTTAATAGAGCACATGGAGGAACTGACGCGGCTCGTGGCCGAGGAAAACGGCAAAGTCTGGGCCGAGGCCGAAGGCGACGTGCTGAAGGCCAAGGAAGGAACCGAACTTGCCTGCCAGGTCCCGTCGCTTATGATGGGCGAGAGCATTATGGATGCCTCCAAGGGATACGATACCGTTCTCTACCGTGAACCGGTCGGTGTCTTTGCCGGCATAGTCCCGGTGAATTTCCCGGCCATGATCCCCTTCGGATGGATGACCCCCGTCTGCGTCGCCTGCGGCAATACCATCGTGCTCAAAGCGGCTTCTCTTACACCCAGAACGGCTCTGCGGATCGCGGGCCTTTACAAAGAGGCGGGGATGCCCGACGGCGTCGTCAACGTCGTGACCTGCTCGAGGCGCGAGATCGGCGTGATTCTCGATTCACCCGACGTCAAAGGAATAACCTTCGTCGGCTCCACTCCGGTCGGAAGGATGATCTATGAAAAGGCCGCCGCGTCGGGCAAGCGGGTGCAGTGCCTCTGCCAGGCGAAGAACCACGCGCTTGTTATGAGCGACGCTCCTCTGAAACGTACCGCCGCCGGTATTATGAACTCCGCTTTCGGGTGCGCCGGACAGAGATGCATGGCGCTCTCGGCCTGCGTCGTCGAGGACAGCATACACGACGAATTCATAAGAGAACTTGTCGACCAGGCCTCGAAGATTAAGGTCGGGCCGGCGTACGACAAGACCTCGAAACTGGGGCCGATCACTTACGAAAAGCATTATCACGAGGTCCTCGCCGATATAGAGAAGGGCCTGCGCGAAGGCGCCGATCTCGTTCTCGACGGCCGCGGATGCAAAGTCGACGGATACGAAGGCGGATACTATATCGGGCCGACGATCTTTGACAACGTCACCGAAGATATGACGATCGGACGCGACGAAGTCTTCGGGCCGGTGCTCTGCGTGAAGAGATGCAGAGACTTCGAAGACGGCCTCGGCATCATGAACAGAAACCCCTATGCCAACGGCTCGGTAATCTTTACCCAGAACGGCTACTTTGCCCGCGAATTCGTCCGTCATACCGACGGCGGAATGGTCGGAGTCAACGTCGGCATTCCGGTACCGATCGGATTCTTCCCGTTCGCCGGACACAAACTGTCCTTCTTCGGAGACCAGCACTGCCTGGGCAAGGACGCGTACCGCTTCTATACCGACAGCAAGTGCGTGACCACCCGCTGGTTCGACGAAGTGGAGAAGGCCAACAGGAACGTTTCCACGTGGGACGGTACCATCTGAACCTCACAACTGTCTGATGATTTTGATCGGAAAAGGAGAAAAAGCAAAATGTTGAAAATCGGTATCATCGGTGCCGGGAGAATCGGGAAAGTCCACCTCGAATCGATATCCTATCACGTAAAGAACGCCACGGTAAAGGCCGTCGCCGATCCGTTCATGAACGACGCGACCCGCGCCTTCGTTTCCTCGTTCGGCGTAGAAAAAATCTGCAGAGATTACAGAGAAATACTGAACGACAGCGAGATCGACGCCGTTCTCGTATGTTCTTCTACCGATACTCACGCGAAGATTTCGCTTGAGGCGATCGCCGCCGGCAAGCACGTGTTCTGCGAAAAGCCGGTGGATCATTCGGCCGCCAGGATCCGCGAGGTCGCCGACGCGCTCGCCGCGAACCCCGGGATTAAATTCCAGGTGGGGTTCAACCGCCGGTTCGACCACAACTTTGCCGCAATACGCAAGGCGTACGACCGCGGAGCCATAGGAAAGCCGCATATCCTCAAGATAACCTCGAGAGACCCGGAGCCGCCCAACCCGAAGTACATTGCGGTTTCCGGAGGAATGTTCCTCGATATGACGATTCACGACTTCGATATGGCCTGCTTCCTCACCGACAGCGACGTCGAGGAGATATACGTCAATTCCGCCGTCCTCGTCGATCCCGCAATCGGAGAGCAGGGCGACGTCGATACTGCCATCATCACGATGAAGATGGAAAACGGAGCGCTCGCGGTGATCGACAACTCGAGACGCGCGGCATACGGATACGATCAGAGAGCCGAGCTCTTCGGGTCGCTCGGTATGGTCGCCACGTCCAACGACACCCTGTCCTCCGCGGTGATTTCAAACGCCGAAGGAGTCACCGGCGAAAAACCGCTCTTCTTCTTCCTCGAAAGGTATATGGAGTCGTTCTCCGAGGAGATGAGGCAGTTCGTCGACGCCTGCGAAAAGGGGACAGACGTTCCGGTCGGAATCCATGCCGGCCTGCAGAGCGTCAGGATTGCCCTGGCGGCCAAAAAATCGGTCGCCGAGCACCGGCCGGTCAAACTGTCCGAAATAGACTGATCGGTCTCCGTCGAAGACAAAGCTTACAGACCGCACCCAAAAAAGCGGCTATGCCGGGTGTTACGCCCGAAATAGCCGCTTTTTTATTTGTTTTTATGCTCTACGAATGCTTGACGTGCAGGCTGCGGAAATATCAGTTCACCTTATACCGCGGCTTCCTCTCCGGCGACCGCTTCTTCTTTGACCTTTTTCCTGTCGGCAAGATGGAAAGGCAGCGTCACCAGCGCCATATATCCCGCAAGCACCGGGAAGATGGGCAGGTCGTAGAGGAAGGGCACCGGTATCCACTTTTTGAAGAGAACGAGCGGAGTTCCCGCGGGCGGATCGATGGTATAGAAGTAATTCGCATAATCCTCGGTATGCGTGAGCCGAAGCGCCATATTGATTACGAAAACGACAAGCGAGATGCCGACCGCGTAGACGAGCGTCATGGGTATGTCTTTGAACTTCGGACGGTAAAGTCCGAACAGTACGAGGATGGGGCTGATGATCAGCACCAGCATATGCGTGACGTAGTAGCCCATAACTCTCGGAACAAAAAGCGAATAGCCGGAAAAACCTACGCCGGGCATCGCCATGGCCATTATCGCGCCGAAGGGAGCCATAAAGAAGGTGAAGCTGAGCAGATACCTGTTCCCTGTCAGCGCGGCTATCGGCACGAGCAGGAGATTGATGTTGCAAAGATGCAGCGGGAGCTCCTTCCACCAGGAGAAGGCGCCTTCGCCGGCCTCTCGCGTGATCTCGGAATAGTCAATATCTATTGAGATCCAGTACTTGTAGAGCCAGAAGAACACGAAAGCTGCGGCGTACAGCCCGACGACAGCGAGGAGCCGGGTCTTTTCCGAGGTCTTTCTGAAAAGCGCCCAGTAACCGACTGTGAAAAGAATGAATATCGCGAGCAGGATAAAGAAGGTTCCGTTAAAAGGTCTTATGATTGCCATTGCTTTGCCTCCTCCGGCGCCTGACGGCGCGAATTATAATCCGGGGAACCGCGCCGCGGAGGCGCCGTCCCCCGGAAGGATACCGATATCAGATAACGCGAACGCGCAGTACTCCGTCGATCGCGGAGAGCGCGTCGACAAGCTTCGCCTGCGCGTCGGCGCCGAGCTTTTCGGAAAGCTCGAATATGCAGACGGCGTTGT
>JAGDAM010000318.1 GCA_017959485.1 Clostridia bacterium | reverse complement strand
GTCATCGACGCGCTCCGGGTCTCGTTCGAACAGAAAAAGCCCGTGTACGCGTTTATCCACGAGCGCATGACGGCGCTGTTCGAGCTTTACCTCATCGTCGGCGGTATGCCGGAGGTGGTCTCCACCTATCTGGAAACGAAGAACCTCCGCAAAGTCGCCGATGCGCAAAGCGCGATCATACGTCTTTACAAGCGCGATATTTCAAAATACGACGAGAAAAACCGCCTCTACCTCAACGAGATCTTCGATCTGATTCCCAGCGAGCTGAACGCGAAAAACAAGCGCTTCATCCTGAAAAATCTCAACGAAAAAGCACGGTTTGACAAGTATTACGACAGCTTTCTGTGGCTGAAGAACGCCGGCGTCGTACTCCCGGCGAACGTCGTGGACGAGCCGAGAGTGCCGCTGCTGCTCTCCAAGTCGCAGAATCTTTTCAAACTGTTCTCGAACGACGTCGGCCTGCTTGCCGCACAGTACGGGAACGAGATCCAGCTCAAGATTCTGCAGCACGAAACGACGATCAACTTCGGCTCCATATACGAGAATGTCGCCGTCGAGGAGATGACCGCGCACGGATATACGCTCTATTACTACAACAGCAAAAAATTCGGCGAGCTTGATTTCGTGATCGAAGAGGATGGCAGGATCCTGCCGATCGAGATCAAATCCGGCAAGGACTACTACCGCCACAACGCGATGGATAACGTGCTGAACGTTACGGACTACGGCATCGAAGAGGGCTACGTTTTCTGCAACGGCAACGTCGAAACAGACGGCAAGGTCACCTACTTCCCGATCTATATGCTGATGTTCCTGCAAAAGCAGGAACTGCCGAAGGAGATCCTGTTCAACACCGATTTTTCGGACCTGAACGAAATGGTCTAAGCGTGGCTTCGCCACGATAAATCCACCTTAACACTTAAGGCACTACAGCGTGATTCACACTGTAGTGCCTTAACTTCACTTGCCGCGCAGCGGCAAACTTCACGGTGAGCACAGCGAACCGCTTCACTTGCCCGGCAGGGCAAACTTCACTAAGAGATTGTAAGTATTAGCCCTTCTCCCTGTTTATATCAAGCGCCGCGCCGATGAAGCCGAGAAACAGCGGGTGAGGCCTGTTCGGTCTGGATTTGAACTCAGGATGATACTGTACTCCGACGAAGAAGGGACGGTCGCTCAGTTCGACCGTTTCGACAAGCAGTCCGTCGGGCGACGTTCCGCTGAGCGTCAGACCGTTCTTTTGCATAATATCACGGTAATCGTTATTGAATTCGTAGCGGTGGCGGTGGCGCTCGCTGATCTCGCGCTTTCCGTAGCAGCGTTCCATCGTTGTGCCCTCTGCAATAATGCAGGGATAAGCTCCGAGCCGCAGCGTGCCGCCCTTGTCGACGTCCTCGCTCTGTCCGGGCATGAAATCGATGACTTTGTTCGCGCAGCGCTCGTCGAACTCGCCAGAATTCGCGTCGGCGATTCCCGCGACGTGACGGGCGAATTCGATAACGGCCACCTGCATTCCGAGACAGATTCCGAAATACGGTATCCCGTTTTCACGCGCGTATTTCGCGGAAACGATCATTCCTTCAATGCCGCGAGATCCGAATCCGCCCGGTACTATGATTCCGTCAAGTCCGGCAAGCTTTACCGAAGCGTTTGCCTCTGTGATCTCCTCCGAATCGATCCAATGGATCTTGATATGCGTATTGTGCAGATATCCGGCGTGTCTGAGCGCCTCGACAACCGACAGATAGGCGTCGTGCAGTGCAACGTACTTGCCGACGAGTCCGATATGCACCGGCTTGCGCGGCGCCTTGATACGGTCGACCATAGCCGTCCAGTCGGAAAGGTCCGGTTCCTGCGTTTTTAGTCCGAGTTCGCGGCAGACGACGTCTGAAAAGTTCGAACGCTCGAGCATAAGCGGAGCTTCGTAAAGAATCGGCAGCGTGATATTTTCAATCACGCAGTCCTCCTTGACGTTGCAGAACAGCGAGATTTTTTTGAAGATTTCGGGCTCCAGCGGCTCGTCGCAGCGCAGGATAATTATATTCGGATTGACGCCCATCCCCTGCAGCTCCTTGACAGAGTGCTGGGTGGGTTTCGTTTTGTGTTCATCGGAACCGTGCAGATAAGGCACGAGCGTGACGTGTATGAAGAGACTGTTTTCGCGTCCGACCTCGAGGGAGATCTGTCTCACGGCTTCGATAAAGGGCTGTGATTCGATGTCTCCGATCGTGCCTCCAATCTCGGTGATGACCACGTCGGCGTCGGAATGCTTTCCTACGGTGTAAACGAAATTCTTAATCTCATTCGTGATATGCGGGATTACCTGCACCGTCGAACCGAGATATTCGCCCCTCCGCTCTTTATTCAGCACGTTCCAGTAGACTTTGCCGGTGGTCAGGTTGGAGTATTTGTTCAGATCCTCATCGATAAACCGCTCGTAGTGACCGAGATCGAGATCGGTCTCCGCGCCGTCCTCGGTGACGTAGACCTCTCCGTGCTGGTAGGGGCTCATCGTACCCGGATCGACGTTAATATAGGGATCCAGCTTCTGTGCGGCGACCTTGAGCCCGCGCGCTTTCAGCAGCCTGCCGAGAGACGCAGCCGTAATACCTTTACCGAGTCCCGATACGACTCCTCCGGTAACGAAAATATACTTTGTCATTGCGATTCTCCTTATTCCCACTCCACCGTTGCAGGGGGTTTTGACGTAATATCATATACGACTCTTGTTATCCCTTTTACTTCGTTGGTTATTCTCCCGCTCGCGGCCTGCAGCGCCTCATACGGGAGCCGCGTCCACTCAGCGGTCATAAAATCGTCGGTAGACACGGCGCGGAGCGCAAGCGTATAGCCGTAAGTTCTGGCGTCTCCCATAACCCCTACGCTCTTCGTGTTCGTCAGAACGGCGAAATACTGGTCGGGGAGGACGCCGGCCCGGTCAATCTCTTCGCGGAAGATAGCGTCCGCGTCTCTCAGAAGATCGAGCTTCTCCTTTGTGATCTCTCCGATAACGCGCACCGCAAGTCCGGGCCCCGGGAAGGGCTGACGTCTTACAAGTTCGCGAGGCAAACCGAGTTTTTCTCCCAGCTCGCGCACTTCGTCCTTGAAGAGCCCTCGAAGCGGTTCAACTATCCCTTCGAAGGATATTTTGTCCGGAAGGCCGCCCACGTTGTGGTGGCTTTTTATGACCGCGGAATCTCCTTTTCCGCTTTCGATAACGTCGGGATAGATCGTTCCCTGCGCGAGGAAATCAAGCTTACCGAGTTTCCCGGCTTCATCTTCGAAAACGCGGATAAATTCCTCGCCTATGATATGCCTTTTCTTCTCGGGATCCGAAACACCCGCAAGACGGGAAAGGAACCGCTCTTCGGCTCGAATCCGTATTACGTTGACTCCGAGCTTCTTGCCTATGACGTTTTCGATATAATCCCCTTCGTCTTTGCGCATCAGGCCGTGATCCACGAATACGCAGACGAGGTTTTCCCCGATAGCCCGGTGGAGAAGAAGGGCCGCGACCGACGAATCTACTCCTCCCGAAAGTGCGAGCAGAACTTTCTTTCCCGCAAGCTCCCGCCTGTATTTGTCGACCGACGTCTCAAGGAAGTCGTCCATTCTCCAATCCGGCGCGCATCCGCAGATTCTGAAGATGAAGTTCCGAAGTACCTGCTTGCCGTATTCGGTGTGAGTGACTTCGGGGTGAAACTGTACGCCGTACAGATTTCTCTTTTCATCGCACATTGCTGCGCAGGGACAGTTTTCGCTGCTTGCGGCGACCGCAAATCCGTCCGGAACGACTTTAACAAAGTCTGTGTGGCTCATCCAGCAGACACTCTCATTCGGTACGCCGTCAAAGAGTCTGCATTTCCCGGTAAAGAGCTTTGTCCTGCCGTATTCGCTTCCGCTTTCGGCGGGAGCAATCGTTCCGCCGGCCATATAAGCCATCAGCTGATGACCGTAGCAGATACCGAGAACCGGGATCCCGAGCGAAAGGATCGCCGGATCGAAATGAGGCGACGATTCATCGTACACGCTGTTGGGGCCGCCAGTGAATATTATTCCGATGTAGCCGCTTTTGACAATATCCCCGCAGGAGATTCTGTTATAGGGTATAATCTCGGCAAATACGTGCTCGGCCCGAACGCGCCTTGCTATCAGCTGGTTATACTGTCCCCCGAAATCAAGTACAAGTATCTTATCCATTCGCGGCACCTCACAGACTGATTTTGTCGCCGTCGTCCCCGATCCCGGAGTTTTCAATATACGGAGCGGCGAGAGCGAGGAATCTTTCGACCTGTTCCGCACATCTTCCGGTGAAGAGCGACGGATCGAGTACCGCTTCCATCTCGTCTTTTGAAAGCTTTATTTCATCTTCATTCGCGAGAAGATCGATAAGTCCCGGGGCGTCCCCGTTCTTTAGCCGCGCCGTGGCGGCCATCGAAGAGCGCCTTATCGCCTCGTGAGTCTTCTGGCGGTCGCCGCCGCGTTTTACGTTTTCCATCATAACGTTTTCGGTAGCTATGAAGGGAAGATAATCGCGGAGCGCTTTTTCAATGATCTTTTCGTTTACAACGAGACCCGACGCGACGTTTTTGGCAAGTCTCAGTATCGCGTCGGCGCACAGAAATCCTTCTGGAATCGCGATGCGGCGGTTGGCTGAATCGTCGAGCGTGCGTTCAAGCCATTGAGACGACGCGGTTTGCGCGGCGTTTGCGGCGTCGCACATTAGGAATCTTGCCAGAGAGCATATGCGCTCGCAGCGCATCGGATTGCGTTTGTAGGGCATAGCGGAAGACCCGATCTGGTTTTCTTCAAAGGGTTCTTCAATCTGTCTGTCGTGCTGAAGCAGTCTGATATCGCAGGCCATTCGGTAGAAAGTCTCTCCGATTGAAGAGAGAGCGTGCATTATGCGCGAATCGAGCTTTCTCGGATAGGTCTGCGAGCAGACGGCAAAGCACTCTTCAAATCCGAAGTCGGCGGCAATCATTTTGTTCATCTTGTCGATCTTTTCTCCGTCGCCGTCAAAAAGATCAAGAAAACTCGCTTCGGTACCGGTAGGACCGCGGCATCCCTGAAACTTAATGTTTTTCAGAACAAAATCTATCTCGTCTATATCGGACATTACGTCCTGCATCCAGAGAGTCGCGCGCTTTCCGACCGTCACCGGCTGGGCTACCTGATAATGCGTGTAACCGGGGGTCGCCGTCGATTTGTACTTTTCTGCGAACAGATACAGCTCCGATAAAACGCCCGAAAGCTCCGCGCGGATTCTGCGCAGAGCGTCCCTGTATATAATTAAATCCGCGTTGTCGGTGACGTAACAGCTCGTAGCGCCGAGATGAATTATTCCGGCCGCTGACGGAGCCGCTTTTCCGAACGCGTAGATATGGGCCATGACGTCGTGTCGCACTTCCGCCTCGCGGGCTCTTACGCATTCGTAATCTATGTCGTCGGTGTGCGCCGCAAGGTCGGCGATCTGTTCTTCGGTGATCGGCAGACCGAGCGCCGCCTCGGCTTTCGCGAGCGAGACCCAGAGACGCCTCCAGGTCGAATATCTTCTGTCCTGCGAAAACAGTCTGAGCATATAATCCGACGCGTATCTTGTCGCGAGCGGAGATTCGTATCTGTCAGTCATACTTTATTCTCCTTTTCGCGAATTATGATACTGTCTCTTTCCGCGCCGACCGAGATATACGTTATCGGGCAGCCGATTGCTTTTTCTACGTATTCACCGTACTTTCGTGCCTGCGAAGGAAGATCCTCGAAACGCCTTGCGGTCGAAACGTCGGATTGCCAGCCGTCGAGATACTCGATAACCGGCTCGGCTTCGGAAAGCGCGGCGGGGAAGGGGAAGCGATCGGTTTCCTTTCCTCCAACTTTGTACTTCGTGCAAACGGGGATTTTTTTCATATAGCTCAGCACGTCGAGTTTTGTCAGGGCGATTTCGGTCGCGCCCTGAACTTCGACGCCGTATTTCGTCGCGACAAGATCGATGGGACCCACGCGGCGCGGTCTGCCGGTTTTGGCTCCGTATTCGGCGCCGGCTTCGCGAAGTTTTTCCGCATCTGCGCCGAACATCTCGCAAACAAAAGGACCCTCACCGACGCAGGTAGAATACGCATTCACTACTCCGACGACGTCGTCTATCTTTGCTGACGGAACTCCGGCGCCTACCGGCGCATAAGCGGCGGTAGTATTGGAGGACGTCGTATACGGATATATGCCCATGTCGAGGTCGCGGAGCGCTCCGAGCTGCGCTTCAAACAGAATCCTTTTTCCTTCCTTTGAAGCTTTGGACAGAAATTCGCCGGTATCGCAGATAAACGGTTTTATTTTCTCGCAGTATTTTTCCAGCCATTCGGCTATCATACCGTCGGTAACGGGAGAAGCCCCGTAGATTTTTGTCAAGGTAAGATTCTTCCATTCCGCAAGGTCCGCAAGATGCGATTTGAGCTCTTCCGGATAAAACAGTTCTCCCGCGAGGACTGTCTTCTTCTGATATTTGTCGGAATAGAAAGGAGCGATGCCCTGTTTTGTCGAGCCGTATTTTTTGTCCGCAAGCCGCTTTTCTTCAAGTTCGTCCTGCTCCCGGTGCCAGGGAAGCAACAGAGACGCGCGATCGCTGATTTTTAAGTTTTCTGGCGTAATCGAAACGCCTTTTGACGTAAGTTCTGAGATTTCGCGGATCAGATTCTCCGGATCGAGCGCGACTCCGTTTCCGAGAACGTTGACTACGCCCTTGCGGAAGACGCCTGACGGAAGCAGATGAAGCGCAAATTTTCCGTACTCGTTTATAACGGTGTGCCCGGCGTTCCCGCCGCCCTGATAACGCACTACTATATCGTAGTTTTCAGTTAACAGATCGACCATTCTGCCTTTACCTTCGTCACCCCAGTTGATACCCACGATAGCGCAATGACTCATACTGTTTGAAGCCTCCTGTGATAATGTAATAATTTCAATCGACCGCCTCGGAGAGTTTTCTTTCAAAACGGTTTTTTATTGTAACGTTAGCGACGTCGGTGGGGTAATCCCCGCTGAAACAAGAACTGCACAGACCAAGCCCGTTTGCGTATTCGTGAAGACGGCTGAGCGGGAAGAATCCGAGAGAATCTGCTCCGATCAGTTTCGCGATTTCGGCGGGAGTCTTGTCGATTGCTATCAGCTCATCCTTTGAATTTACGTCCGTGCCGTAATAGCAGGGGAACAGGAACGGGGGCGCAGTGACCAGCATATGAATCTCTTTGGCTCCCGCCTCGCGCAGCAAAGCGATTATTCGTCCGCTCGTAGTGCCGCGTACAATCGAATCGTCTATTAGTACGACTCTATTCCCGAAAATCTCGGCGCCGACCGCCGACAGTTTGATTCTGACCTGATTCATTCGCCCGTCGGAAACGATAAACGTCCGTCCGACGTATTTGTTTTTGATAAGCCCGATACCGTACGGTATTTTGGAGCGTCTCGCGTATCCGAGAGCGCCGTCGAGCCCCGAATCCGGGACTCCTATCACGATATCGGCTTTTACGGGATATTCCTCGGCCAGGATCTCTCCGGCCCGTACTCTTGAACTGTGCACCGCAACACCGTCGATAACCGAATCGGGACGCGCAAAATAAATATATTCGAAGACACAGTGTTTGGCTGGGACGGTGAGGCGTTTTTCGCGTCGGAATACGACTCCCTGCGGGGAGAATACTATCATCTCTCCCGGTTCTACGTCGCGTATAAACTTTGCTCCGACCGCGTCAAGCGCACAGCTTTCCGACGCAACCGCATAGGCGCCGTCGGGCATTACACCGTAGCAAAGGGGGCGAAAACCATGCCTGTCACGCACGCAGATAAGTTTGCGCGCGCTCATAATAACCAGCGAGAACGCTCCTTCGAGCAATTCTACCGCGCGGCTTACCGCGTCTTCGATGCAGTCTGTCCGAAGTCGTTCTTTAGTGATTAGATACGCTATGATTTCGGTATCGCTCGAGCTATGGAAGATTGCTCCCGAGAGTTCGAGATCCGAACGCAGTTTCGACGCGTTAGAAAGATTACCGTTATGAGCGATAGCCAGCTTGCCCTTTTGATGATCTACCTCGATCGGCTGACAGTTTTTGATTGACGAGCAGCCGGTCGTGCTGTATCTTGTATGACCGACTGCGATCGATCCCTCGGGAAACGCGGCGAGAGACGCCTGAGTAAAAACCTCCGAAACAAGACCGAGCCCCTTTTGAGATGCGAAAACCCCGTCATCGTTTACCGTTATGCCGCAACTTTCCTGTCCTCTGTGCTGAAGGGCATAAAGACCGTAGTAAACCGTGTCGGCGACGTGCGTCCGGCGGCTTGAATACACGCCGAAAACGCCGCATTCCTCGTGGATGCCACCCATTGCTTGTAACTATTTAGCGCCGAGGCGGTCCATGATCTCCCTGTATGCTTCTTCTACGCCTCCGAGATCACGGCGGAATCTGTCTTTGTCAAGTTTCTTTCCCGTGGCGCTGTCCCACAGACGGCAGGTATCCGGACTGATTTCGTCCGCGAGTATTACGGTACCGTCGACGAGACGGCCGAATTCGACCTTGAAATCGACGAGCGTGACGCCGCGCTCTTTCCAGAAGGCGCGAAGCACTTCGTTAGTTTTCAGCGCATAAAGGCGAATCAGCGCAATCTCTTCCTTGCTTGCGAGACCGAGGGCGTAAACGTGATCGTCTGCGAGGAGCGGGTCGTTAAGTTCGTCGTTTTTATAGGAGAATTCAACCGTCGGTGCGGAAAAGACGACGCCTTCATCCACTCCGTACCGCGCGGCAAATGAGCCGGCGGCTATATTCCTGACAATTACTTCGAGCGGCACGATCTTTACGCGTCTGACCGAAGTGCGTCTCTCGTCAAGCTCTTCGACAAGATGCGTGGGAACGCCCTCTTTTTCGAGCAGTTTCATGAGATAATTGCTCATCCGGTTGTTGATCGCGCCTTTACCGGCGATGGTTCCTTTTTTCTTCCCGTTGAACGCGGTCGCGTCGTCCTTGTATTCGACGACAAGTATTTCCGGATCGTCCGTCTCGTAAACTTTCTTTGCTTTACCTTCGTAAAGCTGCTTTATAATAATCATATCACACTCCGATTATTAATGCAATATTATTTCCCGCTGTCACCGTAGTTTGAAAGAACTCGCGCCGAGGGGTCGTTGACGTCGCATCCCTTCCACGACTTGTTTGGCATCCAGAAGTCGACGACCATTTCAGACTGTCCGGGATAATACTTTTCAAATATTTCGCGGTAGAGCAGCGATTCCTTCGTGAATGGCCGCGCGTGCGTATATTTTTTGCGTTTTTCTTCAAACTCCCGGTCGGTGTATCTGCCGGCCGCGAATTCCTTGAGATAATCGACCATCGAGTGACCGACCGCGTCCGAAAACGCGGCCTTCTCACGCCAGAGTATACTGTCCGGAAGATATCCGAGCCCTTCAAACGCGTGGCGGAGCAGGTATTTGCCCTTGCCGTATCCGTTCATTTTTAATTCGGGATCGAGCGCCATTACGTATTTCACGAAATCGAGGTCGCCGAACGGGACGCGCGCCTCGAGCGAGTTGACGGAAATACATCTGTCGGCGCGCAGAACGTCGTACATATGAATCTCGCGAATTCGCTTCTCGGCTTCCTTCTGAAACTCCCGGGCGGACGGCGCAAAATCGGTATATTTGGATCCGAACAGCTCATCCGATATTTCTCCGGTCAGCAGCACCCGCACGTCGGTGTTCTCGTGAATCGCCCGGCATACGAG
>JAGDAM010000317.1 GCA_017959485.1 Clostridia bacterium | reverse complement strand
ATCGCCTATCCCGCGGCAGATCCTGCGGCCTCCCGAAAGGCAGACGGGCACGTCGGCTCCCACCGACGCCGCGGCGGAGCGGAGTTCATCGTCGGAAGCCGGGGTCCCGGTGAGGAGGGATAGCGCGGCGAGCGTTCCCGCGGCGTCGGCGCTTCCCCCGCCGAGACCGGCGCAGGAGGGTATCCTTTTTTCAAGCGCTATTTCCGCCGAGAGCGGTTCGTGACAAAGCTCCCGGAAGGCGCGATAGGCCTTGTGCACCGTCGAGTTTTCCCCTGCCGGGAAATCCGGACTCAGGCAGTAAACTCTGAGACGGTCTCTGCCGTCGTCGGTCAGCGTAACCGTCAGAAGGTCGGAGAGTTCAACCGACTGCATTACCGTTTCGATCTCGTGGTAGCCGTCTTCCCTTCTGCCGGTTACGTCGAGAAAAAGATTGATCTTGGCCCGGCAGAGCGCCTTGGCCTGTCTCAGATAAAGGGGGCTATCGTTCATTTATCTCCGGCGCGGCAGATATACTCCGCGCTCTCCTTTATGAATCTGCCCGCCTCGGCGGGGACCGGAAGCGAAAGTCCGAAAAGCGCCTCCGCCCGAAGGGCAAGTTCGAGCTGACGCCGGCTTGCGGGGTCGCCGGGCAGGTCGCGCATCCTGGGAACTACCGGGATCGAAATACCGTCAGACGAGAGGATTTTTCTGCCCTCCTGTCCGACAGCCAGAAGCCGCGCGTAGGCGGGAGCGGCTTTGAGATCGGCCTCGGCCGTGCCCGTCATTGCGAACCAGACCGCGCGGCGCAAGCGGGCGTCGGTATATTTTTTGGTGGACGCCGCAGACATCATCGAGGAAAAGCCCGTTGCCTTTCTCGCGGCCGAGGCAAGGCGTCCCGCCACTCCTCCGCCGCACTCTGCGCATTCGGCGACATTTCCCGACGGAGCCGTCCTGAAGAAGGCGAGCACCGCCCGCGACAGCCGCTCAGCCGACGCCGGGGCATCTCCGCGCTCTGTCGCTCCGTCAAGTTCCGCGAGCGACCCGGGAGTCAGGCCCGTCGGCCTGTTTCCCGCCGTGAGCGCGGCGCGAATCGCGGCGGAGGACGGAAAGCTCCCGTCCTCGGGCAGTTCCTCATCAAGATGGCTGCCCTCGCGTTTTATCGCCACCGGCTCGAGCGCGGCGCCGGTTTTCTTTATCGCACGTATATATTCGACCGCCAGCACGTCGTTCGGCATGAGTCGGGGCAGCGCAGAGGCGGTCGGCTCTCCCGCGGCGGCGGTCCTTCTCGGTTCGGATGCTTTCTCGGTGAGATATCCTATATCCGCGCTCTCGCTTCCGAAAACCAGAGAATCGCAGCCGAGCCCGGAGAGCATCTTCACAGCCGCAGCAGCGAAGAAGGCGGCGCTTGACGCCGACCAGGGAAATGGCAGCTCGAAGACGCATCCGGCTCCTGCGGCGACCGCCGCGGCGGCTCTTCCGCGCGGAGGCATGACCGCCGGTTCGCCCCGCTGGACGAAGCATCCCGACATCACGCAGACGACTTCCCCGCCGGTCAGCCGGCGGGCGGCTTCGATAAGCCGCGCATGGCCCGTGTGGAAGGGATTGAACTCGCAGACTATTCCGGCTCGCTTCATTTGCCTCTCACCATTTCTCCGACGGCCTTAACGGTCTCGTCGTCGATCTTTTCAAGTCCGCCCGAATATCTCGCGGCGGCGTAGGAGGAAAACAGCAGGTGTTCGGCGTCCTCCGAGGCGAGCTCGGAATCGAGCTCGGACGGCGTAACGTCGGGCTTCAGACGGTAACCGTCGCGGATCCGTCCGACCATATATTCGATGAAATAAAACCTGATCTTCTCCTCGTTTTCCTTCTGGTCCTGCCAGTAAAGAGGATTGTAGATTTTCTTTCTTTTTCTCTTCCCGCGCCGGCGGTCGCCGAAGACGAAGTCCTTTTCGTCGGCTCCCCAGCCGCGCAGCGTGTCGAGTCCGAGCGCTTTTTTTATTCGTCTCCCGATACGGGACATCCGCTCGCCGACCCGGTCGGCAAAGCGCATAACGGCTCCGTATATCTTTTCGCGGGTCTTTTTATCGAACAGTCTTTTCAGCGATCTGATCCCGAGCAGAATCGAACCGGCAAATCCGGTTATAGCGACCGCCTGAACCGGATAGTTCCCGAGAGAGGCCATAAAGGTCACTCCCGACCAGCCGTTCACAAAGATATATATAAGCGTAAGTATTATCCGCGGGGGCGAAAACCCGCGGCTGAGACGCAGGTAATTCCAGACTTTTTTCAAGATTTTTACTGTTTCCTATTCGTTTGGTTAGTCAGAATTATTGCAGGTAGCGGATAGAAGCTCGCTTTTGCAAAATGAACACACGCGCAGTTCGGAACTGTTAACGGTACCGCAAATAATACATATCTTTTCATCGGCAGTTTCCGAAAATGGGTGAGGAAATCCGTAATACTTATGCAGCGCTTCCCCTTTGCGGTATTTTGATTTGCAATCTGATATTTCGCCGCCGTTCTGAATAAAAAGGCGCGGATCCTTATTTGCCAGAGATAATTCTTTATATTTGAATTTTTTACCGTTATCCCCGGTAATCGTCAAAACCAGATCCTGCCGCATATACGGCCAGGGCCTTCCTCCGATCGATTCCGTCGCCGTTTTTTCTTCAACCGATATTTCGGATACGGTACCCGACCAGAAAGTATCGATCAATTTGAAGGGTACGCCGCAGATCAAAAAAGGCGCGATCACAAGCACGATTCTTATGATTATATTACCGATTTCGTATTTTGATCTCAGCTGCTCTCCAAAGAATATGAGAACGATTATACTGAAAACCAGTAAAGCCAAGCAAGGCAGTGCTCTTGACAATACTTTTTTTCGCTGTTTCCTTTTCAGCGAATCCGGGAGCCGGGGGCGGGAAATCCCGTCGTTCGAGATGTGATTTCTCATTGCAAAACCTCCGTTAAACACAGCAAAAAAGTTTCGCGCGACGCACCGCACCAAACCTTCGCCCCGCTCCGCGGGGAGAAGGTGCCCGAGGCGAGTATAACGAAACGTCGGCCCGGGTTCATTGCGCCGAGGGGGAATGAGGGGAGCATTTCATCAGTTCCTGAACAATCCCTCGACCGGATGATTTATCTCTTTCAGTATCTGTCTGCAAACACCCTCAAAGTTGTCACGCACTTCCTCATTGCTGAATCTGATTACTCTCACACCGTGGGAGTTGAGATAATCTGTTCTTCTATTTTCGTATTCGTAATGCTCACGAGTACGGTGCTGACCGCCGTCAATTTCAATTGCAAGCTTATTCCTTGCACAGTAAAAATCAAGGATATAATGACCGAAGACTTTTTGACGGTGAAATGTGACGTCAAGCTTTTTTAAAAATCCGTACCATAGCGCCGATTCTTCTTTTGTCATCTCACAGCGGAGTTTTTGAGATCTTTCGGTCAAAGAATCGTTTTTGACGGTATCTATTTTTCGCTTTATTCGCAACTTGCTATCGCTTTTGTCTGACATAGAGAGATGATTTTTCTGCGGATGGCTTAATCTGTTTGTCCCCCTCATCCGTCCCGGCGGCGAACGATGAGCAGGCCGTCCTTAACAACCGCACCGCCGGTCCACCTTCTCCCCCGCCGCTATGCGGCAGGGGCGAAGGTTTTATTTGGGCGGTTCGCGATTCGAAAGAAAGTCTCGCGCGACGCACCGCACCTAACCTTCTCCCCGCTCCGCGGGGAGAAGGTACCCGAGGCAAGCAAGAAACTAAGTCGGCCCGGGTTCATTGCGCCGAGGGGGAATGAGGGGAGTGACGTAGAACTGAGCGGATTCAACAGGAAATTATTACCCTGTCCCTTTTGCCCGGCGATAAGCCCTTCGATGCGAATGCCGCTTTTATTGCCTTATTAAAGTGTGCCCTTTCCATATCGTCAACCTGCCCGGAATGAAGTTGCATGAACTGGTATCTGTGTTTCACCGGGTCTGCTGTGAAGGAGGATACAGCGTTATCTCGGCTCCGTATCTTAAAAGAACTTTTACTGAATCTACTTTGATGTCCTCATCCGGATCATCAAGCCAATATCCTGTAAAATCCATCCAATATTCATTCCAGCTTCCCGGAATTGCATCACCGTCATAATGTACGGTCAGCTCTTTTGTTGCGGTGAAAGCGTCCATATCGATATAATTAACACCGGAAGAAATTTCCAATTCATTCAATCTGAGACACCTGCAGAAAGCCATATAGCCAATACGCTCAATACCAGGCATAATTCTGATCCGTTCAAGGTAAAAACAATTGGTAAATGCCTCGTCAGGAATTGTCTTAACCGTTCCGGGAATGACGATTTCTCTGATACCGGTTCCGTACAGGCAGGCATTTCCGATTTCGGTAAGCGAATCCGGCAGTTCGATTTTTTGGAGCTTTGAGCAATACTGAAAAGCACCTCTGCCGATTGTCATCAAACCGTCTGGCAACTCGATTTCTTCAAGACTGAAGCATCCGTAGAAAGCGTAATTACCGACTTCCGTGCATGACCGTGGCAGTTTTATACACTGAATCAGCTGTTCTGAAAAAGCCCAAGCGCAAATTCTATTTATTCCTTCCGGTACCGTCGCATCGTCCAGACCTATTATCAGATTGCCGTTCTGACAGAGACATCCGTTCAATAATTCAAAGTGAATGTTGTTTGGGTCAAGCGACAGGGTCTTGATATATGATTCCGCAAAAGCGCCCTCCTCTATCGTTTCAACGTTAGCTCCTATCGAAACCTTTTTCAAATTCGGACATAACGAAAAAGCTCCGATTTCTATACGCTTCACGGAATCCGGGATAATAATCTCTTCTGTTGATTCCAACGCTTTTCCCGTTAAGAGAATCGCATTTCTGCCGATAACCGTGACCGCCTTCCCTTTATAAGTTGACGGGATAGTTATCCGATTACCCGTTTTCTGAACGTCAATGGACGTGATCATATAAGAACCGTCATCAAGTTTTTTGAAATAGAAACGGTCGGATTTGTAACGGGTATCGGCAACCATAACAAAAAACGCTGTTATCAAGGTCAGGAGCAAGAGTAGTGAAAAAAGAACAATTGCCGTTTTAATAATTGATAAGACTATTGCAGCAAAGTATGAAAGTTTAGTTTTATTTCTCATATTTTGAAATCCACAAATCAACAGTATCAATTATCGTGATGAGATCGGGAGAGGTTTATTTGGGCGGTTCGCGATTTGAAAGAAAGTTTCGCGCGACGCACCGCACCGAACCTTCGCCCCGCTCCGCGGGGAGAAGGTACCCGAGGCGAGCAAGAAGCTACGTCGGCCCGGTTTCTTTGCGCCGAGGGGGAATGAGGGGAGTGACGTAGAACTGAGCAAAAACATATAATAGATATTGACATTTTTCCCCCTCATCCGTCCCGGCGGCGAACGATGATCAGGCCGTCCTTAACAACCGCACCGCCGGTCCACCTTCTCCCCCGCCGCTAT
>JAGDAM010000316.1 GCA_017959485.1 Clostridia bacterium | reverse complement strand
CGGCGAACTCATGCCACATCTTTTCGTCGTAAAGCTGCCGCTCAAGGCAGAACTTCAAAGCGTCGCCGCATCTGCCCGCCCACGAGCCGGCGGCTGTGCCCGGAAACGCGGCACGGTTTCCTATTTTCGCGTATTTTTCTTTATCCACCGATATTTCCATCCTTCATCGCGGTATCAGCACACGGAGATTTGCTTAAGGCAATACCGCACAATTCGACGCACGGATCTTGCCGGCCCTTTTGACGCCTGTTTTGGCGTCAAAATCTTGAAAAACTGCCTGTTTTCCTGCGATTTCTCAGTCAAAACAGGCGCCAAAATTACTCGACAATCTCCGCACGCGAATTGTGCGGTATTGCCTTAAGGAAAGGGCCGTAAAAAAGCATAAAACTCTTTTACAGCCCCTCTGTGATTATTCAGCCCTCTGGTCGAGGTAGATAACTATCTTGCGGTTGTTCTCGCTGCCGATCGAATTTGTCGATACGCCCTCGATCTTCTGGATCTCGGAATGGATGATCCGTCTTTCGTAGGGATTCATCGGCTCGAGCATAACGCTTCTCTTGTATTTGAGAACCTTCTCCGCCTGGCGTCTCGCGAGCTGACGAAGCGCGTCCTCTCTCTTGGCGCGGTATCCCTCAATATCCAGGTTGACTCTGATGAATTCGCGCTTTTCGCCGTTCTCGCGGCGGTTGGCGGCGAGATTTACGAGATACTGAAGCGCGTCGAGAGTGTCGCCGTGGTGTCCGATAAGGACGCCGCTTCCCTCTCCGTTCACGTCGATGACGAAATCTCCGTCCTCGTTGTACGAGGTTCCGATCGTCGCTTCGATATGCATATCGTCAAGTATCGTCTGAATAAAGGCGACCGCGTCCTTCTCTCCGGACGGGACGTAGGAGGCGGTTATCTCGCAGTCGGACGCGCCGATGCCGAGAAAGCCCTTTTTGGCCTCGGTTATCACCGAGTATTCGATCTTTTCGGCTTCGACGCCGAGCTCGGCCGCCGCCTGCGCGATGGCCTCCTCAAGCGTGTTTGCCTTTACCGTGATTTCTTTTTTCATTTTTCGTCTTTCTTCTTTCTGTCGTCTTCCTTGATGGGAGCCGTTTCGACGATTCCGCTCTGACCCGGATCAGCCGATTCGAGCTTTTTCGCGATCTCGGCGCTTTCCTCTTCGGGAACGTAATCCTCGTCGTCCTGATGGAAGATGGACGCGGGATTTCCCTTCGTACCGTCGATGTTCAGCGGCGCGCGCTGTTTCTTCGGCGCCTTTCCGGCATATTCACGCTCAGCGGCCTTGTATTCCTCTTCCGTAAAGGTCGGAAGCGGCATCAGCTTGAACAGAAGGATCTGGCGCAGTGTTCCGATAATGCTCTTGAACATCCAGTAAACGCCGATGGCGGCGGGAACGATGAAGCAGATGTAGACCGAGAAGGCCGGCATCATAATGTCCATCATATTGTTGGAGCATCCGGTCGCCTTGTCGGTCGCGGGATCGTTGCCGGTCGCCGGCTGGTAGCTGAACTTCCGGTTGATCTTCATGCTGGCAAAATAGACGGCGAAGGTCAGAACCGGAATGACGAGCAGCCAGGTGGGGGGAGTAAAACCCGGAGTCTCAGCGAGATTGAGACCCAGGAAATTGAAATCGGGAAGGCCGCCGTTCAAGGCATTTACGAACTCGTCGTACACTTGTTGGCCGGTCAACGTTATTTTTGACAGACTTTCGGGTTTGACGAAATCTTTTACTCCTTCAAGAAATCCGACTCCGTTTTGCTGATTGATCAGGTTGATCAGACCGATTGTTCCGCGCTGCGACGTAAACTCGATGCCGAGATTCGAGGCGTTCTCGGTGATGTATGTCGTCATATAGGTGATGGCGTCGCCGCTGACTCCGACAACGTATCTGAGCGGGTTGATAATAACCTGATAAAGCGCGAGAATGATG
>JAGDAM010000315.1 GCA_017959485.1 Clostridia bacterium | reverse complement strand
TTTTGTATTCTTATTTCGCTTCCGGGTGCTCCTTCCCGAATGCACCGGCGGCATCGTCGGCGTCGGCGAGAAGCCGCAGAATCTCGTCCGCGGATTCGAGAGTCGCTCCGCAGGCGCACTCGTGGCCGCCGCCGCGGTATTTCTCGGAGATCCGGTTGACGGGGATGAAGCGCGAGCGCATCCTGACACGTATGCTCCCGTCGGGGTTATCTATAAAGGCGATCCAGATAAAGCTTCCCTTTATCCGTTCCATAAAACTCACCGACGCGCTGGCATCCTCGCGTCCGAGCCCGAAGCTTTTCTGCATTTCATCCGTGACGTAAAGCCAGGCGACGCCGTTTTCGGTCCGTTCTATCTTCCCGAGCGCGTACGCACGGTAGGTCAGCACCGAAAAGTCCTCGAGAGAAAGATTTGCGTAGAGAGTTTCGGTATCGATTCCCGCGTCAAGCAGCCGGGCGGCGAGCCGGAGGGTGTCCCCGGTAACGTCTCTCGTCTGAAATCTGCCCGAATCGGTAACCATACCGGTATAAAGCAGTTCGGCTGCCCCGGGCGTCAGCTTCAGCCGCTCGGAGAATTTGTCGCAGAAAGCGACGATCATCTCGCAGGTCGAAGAGCGTTTGTCCTCCACCCAGGATATCTCGCAATAGGGTTTGATATCTACGTGGTGATCGATTCTGACGAGGCATCCGGCTTCCTGCCAGTGCGAATTCGACAGACGGTCGCAGGTAGCGGTGTCAAGCGAGATAACGAGCGACTTCCGGTACTCTTCCGCCGGTACGTCGGGATCGTCGGAACCCATAAACGAAAGATTGAGAGACGAGTCTTCGCTCTGGCAGATCACTCTTTTTTCGGGAAAAGACGCCCGCAGCACCTCGCGCAGTCCGAATGACGAGCCGAGCGCGTCTCCGTCCGGCCGTTTGTGTCTGATTATGATAATACTGTCAAATTCGAGTATCTTTTGATAGATCGCTTCCTGCGGAGTCATACTTCTTCCCCTCCCTGACCGGTTCCGGTGCCGAGCGCGTCGAGATCGCCGAGCAGTCTCATCGCTTCTTCTCTGTCAGCGAGCGTGCAGCCGCTGGCTTTCGCGTGTCCTCCGCCGCCGTATTTTACGGCGACCGGATTGATATTGTACACCGAAGAACGGATTTCGCAAAGCACCGTCCCGTCGGCTTCGGTAAAGTTGACCCACCTGTCGACTCCCCGCAGATCCGACATGACTCCGACCATTCCGCGCGAGATCGCGTAAGGATCGGCTCCCATGACGGCAAGTTCCTCCGCGGTCGTGTAGATATAGGCGGTCCCGTTACCCGTAAAGCGGATTTTCAGGACGTACTCCGCCCGCCGCTTCACTTTGTCGTAGCTTTCGGAATAGAGCCGCGAATAGACGAACTGTGCGTCGGCGCCGGCTTCGGTCAGCCGCGCGGCACGGAAGAAAGTTTTGGAATCGACCGAATCGTACCTGAATCTGCCCGAATCGGTAACGAGTCCGCAGAAGAGCGCCGTCGCCGCGTCTTCCGAGATCCGCAGGCCGCTCTCGGCGGCGAAATCGGCAATCATCCCGCAGCAGCTCTCGGCTGTCGTGTCGACGACCTCGACGCCGCACATCCGCTCGACAAACAGATGATGATCGAGCCGGAGCGTAGCCGCCGCCCGGGTGTAATCCGGTCCTGCGACCAGCGCGGGAGACGAGCAGTCGAGTACTATCGCAAGAGCGCCGCGGTATTCTTCAGCCACAAGCGTTTCGGGATCCGACCCCGTCAGAAACCCGTATCTGCCCGGCGCGTCTCCGACGATACTGACTTTTTTTTCGGGAAAATTGTCCCGGATGAGAAGGCAAAGTCCGGTCTGCGAGCCGATCGCGTCGCCGTCGGGACGCAAATGCCGGTGGATGATTATCCTATCGTGTTCTTTAATCAGTTGAAGCGCCTGTTCGTACATCTTTCCTCCGATGGCTCAGCCGGCACGCGTCACGGCGAATCTGAGCAGCCCGAGAAGGAGCAGATGCGCCGGATAGACGGCATAGTAAAAGTATTTGTTGATCTGTCTGCCGCGCCGGCCGTCGTACGCTTCGATAAGCGGCAGAATCAGAAGACCCGCGGATTCGACGGCGGCGGACGCAAACGCGGTATTGAAGAAAGCCGCGTCGATCGCTCCGGTCCCGAAAATCAGACGTTCAAGCCCCAGAAACAGCGGGAGCAGGGTAAAACAGGAGACCGCCAGCAGCACAAAAGTCAGACGGACGTCCTTTTTCCAGAAATAATAAAACAGATAGATCACCGCCACTCCGAAGAGCGAGTAGTCGCACCGGAGAAGAAGCGCGGCTGCGGGCGGCAGGATGAGAATCGCCGCGGAAAGCCGGGAACCGGTCGCTTCGCGCAGCTTTTCCTCCGCGGAAACGCCGATGATGGCCAGCGCGTGAGTGAAAAACACGTTCTGATAGGATGGATCGAAGAAGGTCCCCGAAAAGCAAAGGTCGAAAAAGGGCTCGGAAATGAGGGCGAAAACCGCCATCCTCAGGAAGTATTTCGGCCGGCTTGAAGTCATTCTCAGCCCTTCGGCGGTAAGAAAGGCGAAAATTATGAAAGAAGCCCGGGTGACGA
Organism: Clostridia bacterium; assembly: GCA_017959485.1. The sequence goes on along the minus strand of JAGDAM010000315.1, from coordinate 5,397 downwards.
TAACAAATATCAGTTCCGCCGTGTCGGCGGCCGGGAAGACGGTTTCAAACAGAACGTCCGTCGTGTGGTTGAGCAGCATCAGCCCCATGGCGAGCGTTTTCAGAAAAGCCGAGCTGACATCCTTTGAAAGCCGGGTCTGCGTATCGCTCATCGTCTCACGTCTCCCGGAGGTAGAGCCGGCGCTCGCGGACGTATTCGGCAACGGCGGGAGGAAGAATACCGGTTCCTCCGCCCTGCCTGACCTGCGTCGAACTCGCGGTGAGCACGCTGCCGCAGTAGACGTCGATCCTGCATCCCGTCTCGCGGGACAGCGCCGATGCCTCCTCGCGGAGCCGTTCGGCGGTGCATCCGTCGCGAAGCACCACGAAAAGCGAGGCCTGCGAGAGGATGTAAAGATATTTGTACCAGCGCCTGAAAGAGAGGAACTGGTCTGAACCCATCGCCAGGACGAACTCGTCCTCCGGATTCTCCGCTCTGAGCGCCGCGACGGTGTCGGCGGTGAAACTGACGCCTCCGCGGCGAAGCTCGTCGTCGCGGACCGAGGTCAGCTCTATCCCGTCGAAGGCCAGCATGCACATCCGCAGACGGTCCTCCGGACCGGCGGAAATCTCGCCGGGTGTCTTTCCCGGCGACAGGAAGGCGGGAAAAACCCACACCCGGTCGGGCGAGAGCTCGGAAATCGCGAGTTTTACGTCCCTCACGTGACCGATATGCGGCGGATCGAAGCTGCCGCCGTAAACAACAGTTTTCATATTTCAGGATAAAAGCGCGGGCGAGGAAAGCTTGAAGAGGTTCCGCGCGTGCATCCGGTCGATCTTTTCCCGGACTTCGGGATCGGGGCAGTGCCCGGTAAGGATATAGGTATCGAGAGCTTCGTAGGTAAAGCCGAGATTTTCCTCGTCGGTAAGCCCGGTAAGTCCGTCGGACGGCGGCCGTCCGACGAAGCGCTCGGGAACGCCGAGCTCGCGTCCGACGAGGCGCACCTCGGTCACGGTGAGTCCGGCAAGCGGAGCGAAATCCCCCGCCGTGTCTCCCCAGACGGTCATATATCCGACGTAACGCTCGGAGCGGTTTCCGTTGTTCGAAACCCGTCCGTTAAGAGTCTGTGAAAGAGCGTAAAGCGACGCCATCCGCAGCCGCGGGGCGAGATTGATCCGCGCCTGACGGCTGAGCGAGTCGCGGATTCCGGAGCCCTCCACAGCCGCCTCCAGGGCGTCGTAAGCGCCCTTTATATTTACGACGGCTGAACGTATGCCCAGACAGTTTATCACGTCAAGAGACACGTCTATGTCGGGCTGGACGCCGTTGGGCATCATTACGCCTACCACGCGGCCGCGCCCGAGCGCCTTCGCGCAGAGCGCGGCGCAGACGGTCGAATCCTTTCCGCCCGAGATGCCTATCACCGCGGGTGAATCCGGACCGTTTTCCGCAAACCATCCGGCTATCCGCCCGACAAGTCCCCGGGTCAGAGCCGCGACGTCGAGCGACCCGATATACTGTTTCAGATATTCGTTCATTCCGCTATCCTCCGCGTCCCGCACGGCAAATGCAGCCGGAAAACTCACCACTTTTTTGAAACCGTCGATTGCCTTAATATTTTATTATATATCATCCGCCGCGGGTTTGTCAAATGTTTTAAAACGTCTGCCTTCCCCGCAGGAGACGCCTCGGCTTCGCCGAGCCCGGGGGACCGCGGAAGCGGTGTTAACAATTGCCTTCCCCATTTTGGGGAAGGCACGCGTTTATGGTATTTGGGATAGCACCAATATGCTTCAGAGGTTACCGTTTTCAGGCGGACGGCCAATGATTGCCCCTACGATGTAAACGTTAATAAATATTGTTATCTACGTCACTTTTACCTTCGGGCTTTGCCCGAAGATTTCACACAACGCGGAGCGTTATATTTCACTCGGCCGCAGGCCGAATTTCGCTCGCGCAAAGCGCGAATTTCACTGCCGAGCGTCGCGAGGCGCGAAGGCCGCCGGCCGGGCACTTCGCCCGACCGGCGGTCCTTTTAATACGTAACCTCGGTTCAATCCGATTGTTTCGAAAAGAACAAACAACGTACTGTCGCTTTTGTTGCGGCTGAATTCCCGCATCCGGATTCACGGATTCAGCTCATAAAAGAGCAACGTAATACAAAACGCTCTTCTGATTTTCATTCCTTGCAATATACGTTGTTTGAAAGAATCCTCCCCCTCAATTCATCTCCGGGACGGTGATGCTTATCCACGGCGCGTCCTCATCATCCGCCGCAGGGCGGTAAAATATCGATTCAAGCGCTGAGTCGGCAAGCGCGACAAGATCGTTGAACACCTCTTCGGGTACCAGATAGACGATTTCAGCCCCGACGCGCACGTAAGAGTTGCCGGCTTTGTCCTTTGCCGCTCTCAGATTAAGTCGGGTGTCGGTAGTCACCTGCCCGAAGTGAGTATAATTGTCTTCCGCCTGAAGCTTCGAGCGCTGACGGCCGCAGGAGCCGAGTTCTTCAAGGAATGCCGCGAGGCGGTCGAGATATTCTTCCGACGATATCTCATAACCGGTACCTTCGCGGAAGGCGTAGAAGAAACCGATCTTTTTCGAGTATTCCTCCGAGAACATATAATCGTACGTCAGTTCCTCGGAATAGACGCCGTCACGTCTGAAGATTGCGTAGTCAATATCCGCCGAGACGGTCGGGATCCCCTTTTCTCTGAGATACACCGCCGTTTCGTACTGCGACGCTTCGAGCGGGTATCTGCAGCGCGTACCCGGAGCGTAGGACAGCTCTCTCGCGAAACCGTGGCCACGGCCCTCGATATAAGCGTAGAAATATCCGTCGCGGTAGTCTTCGATCAGCGCGTATGCGTCTTTGTAGGACGTTCTCCCGTCAACGTAAAGGACCGTATATCCGCTGCCGCAGCTTGCGGTCACGTCGAATTCGTGCCCGGGATATTTTTCGCCGAGCAGCGCCATAAACACGGATATCGACGTCGGCTGATTTTCCTTCAGCACGGCCGCCACAAGGTCGCGATCGCTCCGTTGCGGCTGCTCGGCCGGCTCGGTCCCGGTCTCTGTTTCGAGAGTTCTGTACAAAAGTATAACCCGGTCGCCGGACTTTTCGAGCATGAAGGAGATCCGGCAGGTCGCGGAAAGCGACGCGAGCTCGCCGGTGAACGCGTCGTCGAGTTCGACTTCGTATCTTTTGCCGTCAAGTCCGCGGCAGACGACGTAATTCTGCCCTTCCGAGTAGGTGAAGATCCTTTGGCCGTCCTCCGACAGGCAGCCGGCCGAGACGCCTGTTTCGACCGTCCGGAACGCGCCGCTGCAGGCGTTCCAGAGCAAAAGCTTTCCTTCCGAAAGATCAAAATAGCGAAGATCCTGCGGGATGTCAATCTCTTTGCCCGCGGCGAGATCGTAAAGCCGGTGACGCGAATCCGAGTCGCGGGTAAGCAGCAGACAGGAATCGTACCAGACCGCCCTTCCCCGGCATTCGACGATCAGCTGGCCCCGGACGTCCGAGGCGATGAACCTGCAGTTTTCAGATTCAAAATTCTCGACGGCGCCTTCGTATCTGAGAGCCGAGAGGACAAACTGCCCGTCGGGCGTGAAGCGGCTGAGCATAAAGGTCGGATAATCGCCCGAAACTTTCGCAACCCCGCCGGTCCGGGTGTCGACTACGTAAACGTCGTCATACTCGGCGTCGCTCTCGCGGTAGGAGTGCGTCAGAATATACCCGAAATCCCCGGTCGCCTCGATCAGTCCGAAGTCGTTTTTCGAGGGAGCCGGTATCTCTTTCAGCGCGTCGTCGGCGACGAAGTAAAGATATCTGCGAACTATCGCCTTCTCGGCGTCGTTCCAGACCGCGAACGAAACGGTTTCCGCCGTGGATATACTGTCCGCGACCGCCCTTTCTCCTGCTTTAAGGCCGGTGCGCGCGGAGAGGGCGTTTACGGTGCAGGAAGGACAGAAAACCGAGTCTTTCACTGCGTCGTAGATGAGATTGCCGTGCCCCGCGTGTTCGGAGGCGAGCTCGGCGTTCGTCAGGCAGACGTATCTGCCGTCCGTGATCCGCTCGATAACCGATCCGCTGATCCCGGAAAGATATCTCGTCACGTTGCCCGCGGCCTGAACTTCGAGTCCGCTTCCGAGAGGATTGAGCGAAAGAATCGTATAAACGGTCACCTTCTTCTCGGGTTCCGTCGGCACGCCGGGTTCCGCGTCAGACGTGCCGGGCGCGCCGGTCACGGCCCCCGTCCCGGAAATCTCCGCGGCGTCGGGCAGATCGACCGTCCCCGGATTCACCCCCGATCCTCCGGCGAACCGCGCGATGATAAACGCGCCTGCGGCGACGATCAGCAGGACGGCGGCCGCGGCAGCCGCCGCGACGGCGCGGCGGGGTGAAGCGGATCGCCTCACGGTATCCGGCTGCTCAAAAGCCCCGTCGATTTCAGGATTCGCGAGTTTTTCGAGCATAGAGTCAAGTTTTTTGTCATTGATAATCATTTTTGCAGCAACTCCTTCAGCAACTCTTTTGCTTTGTGAAGACGTGATTTGACGGTACCGAGCGGTATTCCGAGAATTCCCGCCGCCTCGCTTTCAGTAACGTTCCGGAAATAGACGAGGCGGATGACCTCCCGGTATTTCAGCGGCAGTTTTGCGATCGCCAGGTACAAAGCCGCGTATTCTTCCCGTTCGTCGTCCCCGACTCCGACGGTTCCGACGTACTCGCGGGCAAGATCCGCGTCGGCCGCCGGCAGTTCCCGCCGCCCCTTTTTCCGGCAGAAATCCCGGTAAACGTTCAGCGCGGCGCGGTAGAGGTAGGCCTTGGCGGCGGCACCGTTTTCTATCCGCACGTTCTTTCCCATAAGCCGCAGACAAACCTCCTGGAAAATCTCCATGGCGGTGTCGCGGTTTCCGCTAATCGTGTAGCAGAAAGCGGAAAGACTGTGACCGTGTTCCGTCAACAGCTTTTCAAGTTCGCTTTTTGTCATTTTTTGCTCCGTGCACGGTTTTCATTAAGAAAGACGTATGGCAGCTGCAAAAGGTTCATTTTTTTTGAAAAATAATTTATTTTTTTTTAAGGCAATACCGCCGTATTCTCAGCGCAGCATCGGTTTTGTTATTTCAAACTAATTTTGTATATATTGTCAAATAATCTGTTGAATAATAAGGCGTTTTCGGCTATAATGTTTTAAGGCAATACCGCACAAATCGCGCGTGCGGATTGTCGAGTAATTTCGGCGCCTGTTTTGACTGAGAAATTGCAGAAACACTGCGGTTTTTCAAGATTTCAGACGTCAGGTCAACAACGCACCGTTTGAGTGCGTAGATTGTCGAGCCATTTTTGCGCCTGCCCTTGCTGAGAAGGCGCGGAGAAACTGGATGTTTCTCAAGCATTCGACGCAATGGCAGGCA
>JAGDAM010000314.1 GCA_017959485.1 Clostridia bacterium | reverse complement strand
TTTTCGCGTCATACGACGAAGTGCCGAAAAAGGCGATGACAATGGGTATGGCGGAGATTTTCGACAGCGACCTGATTCTGCTGCTCGCGTCGGGAAAGGCAAAACACGACGTCCTTCAGGCTGCGATCTACGGGCCTGTTACCACCTCAAATCCCGCGTCTTTGCTTCAGCTTCATCAGAACGTCGTCTGTATAGACGCGACGTCCAACGACCTGTAATAATTGTGCGGCAACGTACAGATCCGGCTCTCGGATTGTCGGATTTTCAGTGCGTTTGTTATTGCCCTGACAATACGGTGCCGCGGAAAGCCGGATGGCTTTTCCGCGGCACCGTATTACTCTTTTGACCGATTCGGAGAATCAGTTCTCTTTTCTCGCGAATCTCAGGGCGCAGCCGCAGATCGCGAGGGAAACAACGGCGGCGGCGACGAAGACGTACGAACGGTCGGCAGTCGTCGGAGCCGGCTGCGTTGCGGGAGCGGCAAGGCCGTTGATCTTGGCGCCGCTGACGGCTTTCACGTTCGACAGGATGGCGTCGACGTCCGGCTTAACGTCGGCGGGAGCCAGACCGGTCTGCACGTTTTCCTCATTGAATCCCTTGCCTACGTAATAGGTGGCAGTGACGTTCTTCGAATCCTTAATTGTATTCGTATTGTTGTTGAGGTTGAAGCAGATGCCTCCGATCTTGCCCTGGGTCGTACCGAACGCACCCTTCGACACGATATCGGCGGAGGCGTTGACCGAGTTCTCGATCGTCACGCCGCCGTAGGTGACGTATGAAACGAGTCCGCCGGTGCAGTCGTTCTTGGTTACGTCCTTGCACTCGGAATAGATCGCTCCGTTGTTGGCGCAGTAGCTTACAAGCGTCTTAAGGTCGTTGTTCTTGGGATTTGTTCCGTCCCAGGTGCCGGCGAAGATTCCGCCGTTCTTAACGGCGGCCTTTTCGGAAATACCGGTAATCTTTCCGTTGTTGACGCAGTACCTGAAGAGGAAGCCCTGTCCTCCGTAGCTCGAAATCACGGACGTGATGCCCGCGACCTGGCAGTCTTTGGCGTTGGTCGTTACTTCGGAGGTCACGTCGCCGTCGTTGCGGCAGGCAATGAAGCTTACTCTCGTGCACTGACCGACGATGCCGCCGGTTCTCGACACGTTGGTGCTTACCGTCGAAATCTTCGCCTTGTTAACTGCGTATTCAAAGTAGGTGCTGGTTGCCTGACCGACTATTCCTCCGAGGCGGGGCTGCGTGTCGGCGCTGTTGACGTCGATTTCCACGTCGTTTTCGATGTTGATCAGTTTTACCCAGTATTTGACTGCGCCCGCTTCCGCGTCATGGAGACCTTCGGTCTGGCCCGCAAGTCCGCCGATGAACGGAACCGCAACAGTCGGAGAAGCGATTGCAATCTTTCCTTTGAGCGAAAGGTTCATAACTCCGCATTCCGCTTCGGCGTTGTGAATGAATCCGAAGAGTCCGGCGTTAACGAGAGTGTTATCGGTTATCGAAAGACCGGTGATCTTGTGTCCGTTGCCGTCGTAGACGCCGCCGAAAGCCGAGGCCTTGGCGCTGCCTATCGGAGTCCACTCCCTGCCGCCGAGATCGATGTCGGCAGTCTGAACAAAGAGCTTGCCCGAGTAGTTCTCGCCGCCGTTGACCTGCGCGGCAAGATATGCGAGCTCTTCGGGCGAGGAGATCTTATAGGGATCCTCTGCGGTTCCTGCGCCAGAGAAAGCGGTTTTCGCGGTTCCGTCCCAGGCCGCGGAAGCGTTCAGCGAGAGCACTGACGCGAGCGACGCGATCATCGCGAGAGCGATGACGACTGAAAGTGTTTTTTTCATAGAGGCATTCTTCCTTTCATAGAAAGTATTGCCTTAATTATATTACTTCGATTGCAAAATGTCAACCGGATAGAGCGAAAATGATCATAGTTTTACGGAAGTATGTACAGCGCCCTGCCGTTCCCTCTAAGTCTGACAGAAACTCCCGCGGGAACGAAGACGCAGTCGCCCTTCCAGAAATAGAACGCTCCGCCCTCATAGGACAGTATCGCTTCTCCTTCGGTGAGCAGGATCACGGCAAAGCTGTCCTTCCCGGCGATACCGAACGGCTCTCCCCCTTCAGTCAGTTTTATCTCATCGACGGAAAACTTCGGGCAGCGCACGCCTTCTTCCGCCCCGAAGACCTCCGGAGCGGACGAGGGGTTAATCACGTCAAGGGCCTTGGCGAGATGAAGCTCGCGCGGCTTCCCGTCGGCGCCGGTGCGCCCCCAGTCGTAAAGGCGGTAAGTGACGTTCGACGACTGCTGTATTTCGGCAAGCAGTATTCCGCCTCCTATCGCATGGACCGTCCCCGGCTCGATAAGCACGGCGTCGCCGGCTTTCACGGGAACGCGGCGCAGAAGGCGGGTAACGCTTCCGTCCGACACCGCGGAGGCGATCTCTTCTTTGGAAAGCGGCTCGCTGAAGCCGAGCACCAGCGACGCGTCCGGCTGCGCTTCGACGACAAACCACGCCTCGGTTTTGCCCGCGGAGCCGCCTTCGTGAAGGCCCGCGTAATCGTCGTCCGGGTGGACCTGAACCGAAAGATCGCGCGCGGCGTCGATAAGCTTTACAAGGATCGGCAGTCCGTCGGTATCCCTGTATTTATCCCCTTTGAGCCCGGGGTTTTCTTTGAGCACAAGGTCGAGCGGCATCCCGGAATAAACTCCCGACGCGACGACGGAAACTCCGTCGGGATGCGTCGAACACTCCCAGGTCTCGGCGAGCGGCGTCATCGGTAAGTTCTTTGCGTATTCGTCGTTAAGCCGCGTACCGCCCCACAGATAATCCTTTCCGACGGGCGAAAGGAGAAAAGGCGCGTTATCCGTCGAGTGCTTCATAGATCATATTCCTCAAAAGCGGATGCACCCAGTGATAGAGATAGGTGCAGCCGAGCATATGCGTACCGAAATAGTATCCGACCCGGTTCCGGCGGTCGGCAAGCGCGAACGCGCCCGCGGCGCCGTCCCAGCCGAACTCCCCCGCGGCCGAACGCGACAGCGAGTATTCCGGATTAATATGTACTCTTCCGCAAAGTCCCCAGCCGTATCCGTAAAGACGTCCTGTGACAAAATCCGCGAGCGCGGCGTCGCAAAGCCGGTTGACTTCCATCATTTCGACCGTCTCCTCCTTCAGGATCCGGACGCCGTCCGACTTCCCGCCGCAGGAGAGAGCCGCCGTCAGCCGGCTGTAGTCGTCAACGGTTGAGCAGCAGGTGGCTCCGCCCGACTCGTAATCCGGAGTGATAAAGAAGGTGTTGTTCTTTCCTACGGAGCGGCTTGTTCCGTCGGCAAGCCGGAAGCGGTACTGATCCGCCATGCGCGACATGTCTGATTCCGACGGATGGAAGGTCGTGTGCTCCATTCCGAGCGGCTTGAATATATTCTTTTCGCAATACTCGCCGAAAGGCATGCCCGAGACCAGTTCTACGATTCCGGCAAGCACGTCGTGGCAGAGACTGTACTTGTATCTCGTCCCCGGATCGAAGAGCAGCGGTGTTTTTCCGACCGCGCCGACGATATCGAGAGTCGAGGCGCCCGGCATTTGCGCGGCTAGCAGAATTTCCGGAGTTTTAAGATCGTAGGACAGTCCTCCGGTCATGGTAAAGAGATGAATGACCTTCATCGGTCCCGCGGCGGGCCGCACTTCCTTCGTCTTCGGGTCCGCCACCTTCTGATCGAGATACTCGGGGAAATACTTCGAGACCGGGTCGTCGAGAGATATTTTCCCCTCTTCGAGGAGGCGCATCGCGGCAACGCAGGTGATCACCTTGGTTGCGGAATAGATCCAGTATCTGTCGTCGGGAGCGGCTCTTCTCGTCTTACCTTCGTCGGAAAAACCCGAATACCGTTCATATACCGGCTTTCCGTCGAGCGTGACCGAGAGGCCGCAGCAGCGCAGAGTGCTGTCTGCAAGCCGGTCGAGCAGTTCGGACACTTTGTCGAAATTCATTTGTTGCTCCTTTGCTAACGGCGCGACCGAAACGGTAGCGCGTTCAGAAACGGTTTTGTCACTGTAACTATTATACCATAACTGCGTCCGCGATACAAATCAAATAATACCGAAATCTCCTTTTTTCTCCTTCGAAATAAAACGGACGGCTCAATCGGACTCAGACAAACATCTTTTTGTTGTCTTTTTTTTCGCGATATAGTATAATATATATTATTCAGAACGCGCCGTCGGGACACCGGAAGGAAGAAAACGGCCGACGCGCGGACAGGTTGAACGTGATGAAAAAAC
>JAGDAM010000313.1 GCA_017959485.1 Clostridia bacterium | reverse complement strand
GGCGCGAGCGTGCGGCGCTTTCCGCGGCGGTAGGCCAGAGCGAGGTTCTCCTCGATCTGCATGCCCGCGGCGGTTCCCTGCATGGGATCCTGCCAGACCCTTCCGAGATATTTCGCGCGTTTGTGCTCGGGAAGCCGGGTTATATCCTGACCGTCGAGAATCACTCGTCCCGAGTCGGGAGTTTTGCTCCCGGAGATGATATTGAGCATAGTGGATTTACCGGCCCCGTTTCCGCCTATAACGGTCACGAACTGTCCGTCGGGGATTGTCAGCGACAGCCGGTCGAGCGCCAGTTTTTCGTCGACGGTTCCGCGGTTAAACACTTTTACTATTTCGCAGAGTTCAAGCATCTTTTCCGCCTCCCGCCGACAGCGCCTTGGCGCGCCGGATCTTTTTCGTAACGTAGGGTATTCCGAGGAAGCAGGCAACGACCACCGCCGAGAACATCTTGAGCAGGTCGGTGTCGAATCCCGCGAAGATGATGACCTGATACACGAGGTAGTAGATTACGGCTCCGGCGGCGACTCCGGTCAGCTTCAGGGCGAAGTTCGAGCCGATCTTCTTCGTCACGGCTCCGCCGATGACGACCGCCGCGAGTCCGATGACTACGGCTCCGCGTCCCATATTGATGTCGGCGTAGCCCTGATACTGGGCGAGAAGCGCTCCGCTGAGCGCGACGATCCCGTTGCTGATCGACAGACCTATAACGGTCGTGACGCCGGTGTTAATGCCCTGCGCGCGGCTCATGGGAAGGTTGTTTCCGGTCGCGCGAATCGACGCTCCCAGTTCGGTGCCGAAGAAGAGATAGAGGACTGCGACGGTCAGCGCCGTCGCGGCGGCCAGCACGATTATCGCCTTTCCGTTGTCAAGCTGCGAGAGCAGGACGTCGAAGGACCGCGCGGGAAGCGAAAGATTCGCCTTCCCCATTATCTTCAGATTGACCGACCAGAGAGCCATCTGAGTAAGGATGCCGCTGAGAATATCGGGTATTCCGAGCAGTACGTGAAGAAGTCCCGTGACCGTTCCGGCGACCGTTCCGGCTATGAAGGCGCAGACGACGGCTATCCACGCCGGAACTCCGGCGGTGATGAGCACGGTGCAGACGGCCGCTCCGGTGCAGATACTTCCGTCGACTGTCAGGTCGGCGATTCCGAGGATGCGGTAGGTTATGAATATCCCGATCGCGGCGATGCCCCATACGAGGCCCTGTGCCGCGGCTCCGGGAAGCGAATTCAGCAGATCAAGCATCGCTTTGAAATTCCGGTCTCAGTCCAGAGTCTTGTAGCCCTCGGGGGCGGTAAGTCCGAGCTCGTCGCAGCGGGCCTTGTTGTAGAGCTTTTCAGCGGTTACGTATTCAATCTTCATCGAGGAGATTTCCGCCTCGCCCTTGAGAATCTTCGCGGCCATCTCGCCCGTCTTGCGGCCGAGGTCGTAGTAGCTGATCGAAAGGGTGGCGATACCGCAGCCGCGGCAGATGCCCGCCTCGCCGGCTATAACCGGGATGTTGTGGGTCTTGACTATGTTGCCGATGGTTTCGACGCAGTTGGCGGCGGTGTTGTCGGTCGGGATGTAGATCACTTCAACCTCGGCGCAGGCCTTGGTCGTCACCGCGGCTATGTCGTTGGAATCCGAGAAGGAGTAGAGTACCGGCTCGATACCCATATCGGAGAGATGCTTGCTGACCGTCTTTACCTGGTAATCCGAGTTGGCTTCGGCCGAGCAGTAGAGCAGTCCGACCTTCTTGACGTCAGGGAACCATTCCTTTATCATCGCCGCCTGCTGGTCGAGCGGAGCGAGGTCGGAAGTTCCCGAGACGTTGTTGCCGCAGACTCCGTTGAAGTTATCGATTTTGAGAGCGGTTCCGTACTCGGTGACCGAGGTGCCGAGAATCGGTATCGTCGAGGTCGCGTTGTAGGCGGCCTGGAGGACGGGCGTCGCGTTGGCGAGGATCAGGTCGTATTTCTTCGAAACGAAGGAATTGACCTGCGTCACCGCGAGCGCGGCGTCGCCGGCGCAGTTCTGTTCATCGAAGGTGACGCTGTCGCCGAGTGCCTCGACGAGCGCGTCTTTGAAGCCCTTCGTGGCGGCGTCGAGCGCCTCGTGGGGAGCGAACTGGCAGATACCGACGGTGTACGTCGTCTTCTTCCCGCAGGAAGCGAGAGAGAGGGCTCCGAGCAGCAGAAGGGCCGCGAGAATGATTGAGGTGATCCTGGTCTTCATTTGTTTTTCTCCTTAAAATCAAAAACCGTACGGACTTGCTCGTCCGCACGGAAGAATTACTGAAAAAGTGAGATCCTTGTTCCGTTTTGGCACCACAAATCGCTTTTACTTTTTTGCCCCGGCATAAAAGTAAAAGTAAAAGCGGTAGGAGTATACGGAAAGGGACTCGTGGTTCATTTTCTGTCTCCGAAAAGAAGATGTGAATATTATATCACCGTGAGGCGGGGATGTCAATCGTTTTTTTGATAAAAAACCGGTTTTCCCGCAAAAAAATGAAAAAAACGCGTAAAAACCCCGCCGGACGCGCTGAAGCGGCGCGTCCGGCGGGGTTTGTCTTTGGGCGGGTCACCGGTCAGAAGCGACCGGTCGGCCGAATATGATCCCGGACAGACCGGTATCGTGCGGATATCGGATCTTCCGCGGCGGAGCAAACCGTCTCTCCGCGGTCACCGATGTTTTTCAGAACAGAGAGGAAAGAAGATCGAGCAGGTTGAACTTGCTGAACACGACGACGGTGACCAGCGAGACGACCGACATGATCTTGATGAGGATGTCGAGCGACGGGCCGACGGTGTCCTTCAGCGGGTCTCCGACGGTATCGCCGACGACGGCGGCGTCGTGGGCCGGGCTTCCTTTGCCGTGGCCTTCGACCGCTCCGGTCTCAATGTACTTCGTGGCGTTGTCCCAGGCGCCTCCGGCGTTGCCGGTGAAGATCGCGAGCATTATCGCGGAAATGGTGGCTCCGATCAGTATTCCGGCGACCATCTCGGCTCCGAAGAGGAATCCGAAGACGACCGGGAAGGCGATGGCGATTATCGCGGGAACGCGCATCTCGCGCAGAGCACCCTGAGAGGAGATCTCGATGCAGGTCTTGTAATCGGGAAGAACTTTGCCTTCAAGCAGTCCGGCGATCTCGCGGAACTGGCGGCGGACCTAGTCGACCATATTTTCGGCGGCCTTTGCGACGGCGTCGATCAGCATGCCCGAGAACATGAAGGGAAGGGCGGCGCCGATGAGGGCTCCGGCGAGTGTAAGCGGATTGATTATGTTGAGCGCAATCGAGTCGAGAGCGCCCTTGGTGATGTCGGAGACCGGTTCGGAGGTGGCGAAGAGGTAGGAGGACATCATCGAGAGGGTGGCGAGAGCCGCGGATCCGATGGCAAATCCCTTGCCGATGGCGGCGGTCGTGTTGCCGACGCTGTCGAGTTTATCGGTGATCTTGCGTACGTCGGCGTCGAGGAAACTCATTTCGGCAATGCCTCCGGCGTTATCCGAAATGGGACCGTAGGTGTCGACCGATACCGTGGTGGCGACGAAGGAGAGCATTCCGAGCGCGGCGATCGCGACTCCGTACATGCCTGCGATCGAGAAGGAGGCGAAGATCGCGGCTCCGAGGATCACGCAGGGATACATGCAGGATCTCATACCGAGTGCGAGACCGTGAGTAATGGTGAGCGCGGGTCCGTCGACCGAGGCGTGCGAGATGCGTCTCGTGGGCGTGTAGTCGTAGCTCGTGTAGTATTCGGCGATAATGCCTATTACTATTCCGGCGATGATGCCGAGCGTCGCCGAGATGGCGGGAGACGCCCAGCCGAACTTAAACTCAACCGTCTCGAAGGGGTTGACGCCGAGGCCCGGCATCGCGTCTCCGTATCCGCCTCTTCCGAAGAAGAAGTAGGAGAGGGCGAAAGCGCCGATTATCGCGAGCGCAGCCGAGATCCAGGTGGCTATGTTGAGTTCCTTGTGAGGATCGTTCGAAAGCTTTTTGCGGATAAGGAGCGACGCGACTCCGATTACGCAGCCGATAAGTCCGACGGCGGCGAAGACGATCGGGAAGTAGAGCATCGCGCGGAGCAGTTCGGGAGTCTTGAAGACGTTCTTGGCGAAGAGCTCGGCGGCGAGAATTGCCGACGAGAGGATGGCGCTGACGTAGCTCTCGAGCAGGTCGGAGCCGAGTCCGGCGACGTCGCCGACGTTGTCGCCTACGTTATCGGCGATGG
>JAGDAM010000312.1 GCA_017959485.1 Clostridia bacterium | reverse complement strand
TCTACGCACGTTGAAAGGCGTGGTATTACCCTGACGTCATAATCTTGAAAAACTGCCTGTTTTCCTGCGATTTTTCAGTCAAAACAGGTGCCAAAATTACTCGACAATCTCCGCACGCGAATTGTGCGGTATTGCCTTAATAACGGAAACGAAACAGAATAACAGGGGGTAATCAGTATATGCTTTTTTTCAAAATCTGCGGTGACTATTACGAGAAGGCCTGCCCCGAAGCAGTTCGTACAGACGAATTCGGTCAGGAGCATTCGGTACTGGAGAGGTCGATAGCGCGGTACAACAGAAAGATACGTGAGACCGGGTTCGTCTGTTTCGAGTATTTCCGCCGCTGCGAGGCGGGCATGATTGCGCTCGGTGAGACCCGGGAGATCATCGAGAAGAACGTATCGGGTTTTCTCTCCTATCTGCGGTGCGACGTATGCGGACTGGTTTTTGAGGAAATCACTTTTGAGGATTTTACCGACCGCCTCTGGAATGCCGGCCGGGAAGACTACATCGAAAACACCGACAGCGTAAAAAGCGAGTTCGGACTTGACGACATAAGGATAGGAAAAAGAAGATTCTGCGAAATCGGCGAAAATCTCGTCGACGCCGCAAGGAAGGACAGAGTCGAGAAAATTGTTAAAAAGACGTTCTTTGCCCGGTCGCTGATACCGGAAATTGAGAGAATATATTCGTGCCCCAACACGAACGGCGTCGCCGGACACCCCTGTCACTATATGCTTCTGACGGCAGACGAGGGAGAAGTCCGGGAAAAAGCGTGCCGGGCCCTGCTGTCGGCTCTTTACAGCAACAGCCGGATCCGCTCGCGCAGATACTGGTATCTCGATTTCGATACGACTTCCGAAATCAGTGTCGCGACCCTGAAGCAGTACTATTCGGCGTGCTCGGGCGGGACGGTTGTCGTAAGATTCAAATCGATTGACGACAAGCCGGAAAACGACACGGCGTCTCCGGACAGAAGAATCATCGCCGTTCTGTGCGATATTATCAGACACTTCAGGAACGACACGCTGACCGTCCTGTGCTTAAAATCGTCCGATATGAAGGCAAGGTCGCTATTCTACGAGTATCTCGGCTCGCTGAACGTATACGAAGCGGCGGAAGAGAACGCCTCCGGAGAGGGCGCCGGGGCGTATCTGAAACAGCTCTGCCGCGACAGAAAGATACGCCCGGACGCCAATCTGTACAAGAGACTCGATCCGCAGAGAGAATATACGGCAGCCGAACTGCAAACCGTATTTGACGAGTGGTACAACAAAAAACTCAAGAGTTACGTTTTTCCCCAGTATTCCGACCTGCAGCGAGCGGACGTCGTGGCAGTCGAAGAAAAAGACAGGAAAGGTGACAGCTATTCAAAGCTGACGTCGCTCATCGGACTTGAGGAAGCAAAAAAGGTCATCGGTAACGCGAGAGACTTCTTTCTGGCGCAGAAGCTTTTCAGGGATAAGGGATTTGCGACGGACAGACCGTCTCTAAGTATGGTTTTTACCGGAAATCCGGGGTCCTGCAAAACGACGGTCGCGCGTCTTGTGGCGGGGATCTTCAAAGAGAGCGGAATACTTCCCGAAGGGAATCTCATCGAGTGCGGAAGGGGGGATCTTGTGGGGCAGTACGTCGGCTGGACTGCTGTAAAGATTAAGAAGAAATTCAGAGAAGCCAAGGGGTCGGTCCTGTTTATAGACGAGGCCTATTCGCTAGTGGACGACAGGGACGGCTCGTTCGGCGACGAGGCGATCAACACGATAGTTCAGGAAATGGAAAACCACAGGGACGACACCCTCGTCATTTTTGCCGGATATCCGGACAAGATGGAACGTTTTCTTAACAAGAACCCGGGACTGCGTTCCCGCATTGCCTTCCACGTAAGATTCGACGATTACAGTGCAGAGCAGCTGTGCGATATAGCCGGAATGATTGCCGGAAGCATGGGGCTTGTGATCTCCGGGGCGGCACGTGACAAGCTCTACGGCATATTCGAGGGGCTGCGTGAATCGCCCGATTTCGGCAACGGGCGCGCGGCACGTAATATCATCGAAGCCGCGCGCATGTCGATGTCGTCGCGGCTCCTCCGCGGGAACGTGGAAAAGGTCACCGAAGAACAGGTCAGGACCATACTCCCGGAAGATATTTCGGTACCGCAGCTCATACGGACGGAACCCGAAAGAAGAGCGGTAGGCTTCTGACGAAGCCCACCGCGATGAATGAAAAAGAGAGGAACAAAAATGCCTTATATTCCGATAATAACCGAAAAAAACGGTAACGCCGAGCGCACTTACGATATCTTTTCGCGTCTGCTTCAGGACAGGGTCATACTTCTCTCCGGCCCTATAGACGACGCCTCCGCCCAGGTCGTCATAGCGCAGCTGCTCTTTCTTGAGTCGGCGGATCCGGG
>JAGDAM010000311.1 GCA_017959485.1 Clostridia bacterium | reverse complement strand
CCTCGGGCTGATCATAATCGACGAAGAACAGGAACATACCTACAAATCCGATTCCTCTCCCCGCTATCACGCGAGGGACGCCGCCAGATTCAGGTGCGCGAACGAGGGAGCGGTGCTGCTTCTCGCGTCGGCGACTCCGTCGCTCGAGAGCAGATACAAGGCCGAGACCGGCAAATACACTCTTTTGCGCCTGCGCGAAAGATACGGCGGATCGGTTCTGCCGAAGGTGACGGTCGCCGACATGCGCGGCGAGTCGCAGACGGGGAATCTCAGCCCGATAGGCGCCGTTCTCGCGGAAAAGCTTATACTCACGTACGAGAAGAAGAAGCAGTCGGTGCTTTTCCTTAACCGCCGCGGATACAACAACTACGTAAGCTGCGCGGCGTGCGGACAGGCGATCAGCTGCCCGAACTGCTCGGTTTCGCTGAACTACCACACCAAGGGCGCCGCGGGCGGGATGCTCGTCTGCCACTGGTGCGGATACCGCCGCCGTCAGCCGGCAAACTGTCCCGAATGCGGATCGGCGTCGCTGATACGCATCGGTTACGGCACCCAGAGGGTCGAGGACGATTTGAGGGTTCTTCTGCCGGGAGCCGTGATACTCCGCATGGATACCGATTCGGTGACGGCGAAGGACGCTTACTACGATATGCTCGGACGCTTCCGCCGCCACGAAGCCGACGTGCTTCTCGGAACCCAGATGGTCACCAAGGGGCACGATTTCCCCGACGTGACGCTGGTCGGAGTCCTGCTGGCCGATTCGTCGCTTTACTACGACGACTATCGCGCATCGGAGCGCACCTTCGCCATGCTGACCCAGGTCATCGGACGCGCCGGAAGGCGTGACGAGGAGGGGGAGGCGGTCATTCAGACCAACAACCCCGACCACGAGATAATCGCGCTCGCGAAAGCGCAGGACTACGAGAGCATGTACGCCCGCGAGATCGGGCTGCGGCGCGAAATGACCTTTCCGCCCTTCTGCGACATTGCCCTGCTCACTGTTTCCTCCGAGAAGGAGGAAAAGGCGCTCGCGGCGGCCGCCGAGTGTTTCACGGCGCTGAAGGAGGCGACGGGTTCGGCGCAGGCGGAAGGCAGACCTTTCGTCCTCTACGGACCGTTTGAGGCGCCGGTATACCGGCTGAACGGCAGATACCGCATGCGGATAGTGGCGAAATGCCGGCTCGACCGGGTCACCCGCGGACTGTTCGCGGAGATTTTAAACAGATTTCAGACGGGCGGGAAGGACGCCGCAATCAGCGTCGATTTCAACCCTTCCTCGGTATGAGGACCGCCCCGGGAGAATAAAAATGGCAATCAGAAAGATAATAACCGAAGGCGATCCGGTGCTCAGGCAGAAATGCGCGCCGGTTGCCGCGATCACGCCGGGAATCCGCCGGCTGCTTGACGATATGGTCGACACGATGCGCGCCGCAAACGGCGTCGGACTCGCCGGCCCGCAGGTCGGAGTCGTCCGCCGCGTGATAGTCGTCGAGACCGAGCCGGGAACCGTTTATAAATTCGTCAATCCCGAAATCATCGCCGAATCGGGCGAGCAGGAGGGACCCGAGGGATGCCTTTCGGTGCCCGGGGAGTCGGGCTGCGTACGCCGTCCGAAGAAAGTGACCGTCAGGGCGCTCGATCCCGACGGAAACGAAGTCACCGTCGAAGCGGAGGATTTCCTCGCCCGCGCCTTCTGCCACGAGCTCGACCATCTCGACGGGATACTCTACGTCGACAAGGCGCTCTATATGAACGATCCCGAGGGAGAGGAATCGCAGAAGAGCCCCGCCTCCTACCGGCGTCACAGGGCGGCCGGAGCCGGAAGAAAATGAGAATACTCTTTATGGGTACCCCGGACTTCGCGCTGGGGATACTCCGTAGTCTGACCGAAGCCGGCGAAAACGTCGTCGGAACGGTTACCCGCACCGACAAGCCGTCGGGCCGCGGACACCGTCTGACGGCTTCTCCGGTAAAGGAATACTCGCTTGAGCACGGGATCCCCTGCCTGCAGCCGACGACTCTGCGCGGCGACGCCTTCGCCGGGCAGCTCGAAGAACTGGCGCCCGATCTGATAATCGTCGCGTCGTTCGGGATGATACTTCCGCCGAACGTGATAGATTATCCGAAATACGGATGCGTCAACGTGCACGCCTCGCTCCTCCCCGAATACCGGGGAGCGGCTCCGATCCAGCGCGCGATTATCGACGGCAGAAAGGTCACCGGAGTTACCGTAATGATGATGGACGCCGGACTCGACACCGGCGATATGCTTCTCAAAAAGGAAGTTGAAATCACCGACGGCGACGATTTCGGAACGCTTCACGACAAGCTTTGCGTTGCCGGCGCCGAGGCGCTCGCCGAAGCTCTCCGCCTTATGCGGAAGGGCGAACTCGTCAGAACGCCCCAGTCGGAGTCGGACGTCGAGCCGACCTACGCCTCCAAGATAACCGAGGCGGAACAGCTTATAGATTTTTCGCAAAGTCCCCGGGCGATTCTCGATCTGATCCGCGGACTGTCTCCCTCGCCTTACGCGTTTACCCATACCCCGGCCGGACGTCTTCTGAAGATTACGTCCGCTCGCCCGGCTCCCGACGGCGAGCCCGAAACTCCCGGCAGGGTGGTTTCGGTGAAGGGCGGAGCCGTAACCGTCGCCTGCGGCGACGGACGGGGAAGGATCGCCGTGACCGGCGTCATCCCCGCGGGACGCGGAAAAATGGACGCCGCCGCTTTCGCCAACGGGCGCGGTACGGTACCGGGAGACCTCCTTTCATGAATCCGAGAAAAACGGCTCTCGGGATCCTCGTCCGGATGGCAATACCCTTCGGAGGGGGACAGGCGTCGGGATACTCGAAACTGCTGATCGATTCGGCTCTGCGCCGCGACGCCGGGCTTTCCCCCGCGGACCGCGCGCTGGTCTCGACGCTCGTGCTCGGGGTCGTCGAGAGGATAATAACTCTTGATTATTACGTATCCCGGCTGTCCTCGAGACCCGGTGAAAAAATCGATCCGGAGACGCTGGCAGCCCTGCGGCTCGGTCTGTGGCAGATTGTGTTTGCAGACCGGATTCCGGATCACGCCGCGGTCTTTGAGACGGTCTCGGCGGTAAAGAAACCGTCGCGCGGCTTCGTCAACGGACTGCTCAGGAATTATCTGCGCCGTCGCGGGGAAATGAACCTGCCCGGCGGAAGCTCGCCCGGCGCGCTCTCCCGCAGATATTCGGTCTGTCCCGGGCTCTGCGCGAGATATATAGAGATTTTCGGGCCCGAAAAGGCCGAAAGCATACTTGCCGCGGGATTCGACCGGCGGCTCTCGATCAGAACCAACAGTCTTAAGACGACCGCGGAGGGTCTTGCGGAGATCCTTTCGAAAGAGGGCTTCGACGCGACGCCGCTCGGATGCGGGACCGGTTTTTCGATCAGCGGGGGAGACGGACTTCCGTCCGCCGTCGCCGACGGCCTCGCTTTCGTTCAGGACGAGGCGTCTCAGATCGCCGTCGCAGCGCTCGGCGCGCGTCCGGGAGAGGAGATTCTCGACGTCTGCGCCTGCCCGGGATCGAAGAGCTTCGGCGCCGCGGTCGATATGGAAAACCGGGGAATGATAGTCGCCTGCGATCTTCACGCCTCAAAGCTTCCTCTCATCGCGAAAGAGGCGGAGAAACTCGGAATCGGAATAATCGAAACCGTCTGCCGCGATTCGTCGGTGCCCGAACCCTCTTTCGGGAACAGGTTCGACCGCGTAATCTGCGACGTTCCCTGTTCCGGATACGGGGTCATATCCAAAAAACCCGAAATCAGATACAAGGACCCGGCGTCCTGTTCGGATCTGCCCGCGCTTCAGGCGGCGATCCTGCGCGCCGCTGCCGACGCCTTAAGGCCGGGCGGTACGCTCGTCTATTCGACCTGCACGACGCTTCCGGAGGAAAACCGGGACGTGGCGGACGCCTTTCTGGCGTCGCGGCCCGAATTCCGGCTCACTCCGTTCGCCGCGGGAGACCGCGCGTCTTCCGACGGCATACTCGAACTGCTTCCCGACGGAGGCACCGACGGGTTCTTCATAGCAAAATTCACGAAAACAACCGTTTAAGGCAATACCGCACAATTCGCGTATGCGGATTGGCGAGAGATTTTTGTGCCTGTTTTGACTGAGAAATCGCAGGAAAACAGGCGGTTTTTCAAGATTTCAGACGTCAGGTCAACAACGCTCCGTTTGAGTGCGTAGATTGTCGAGCCATTTTTGCGCCTGCCCTTGCTGAGAAGGCGCGGAGAAACTGGATGTTTCTCAAGCATTCGACGCAATGGCAGACACAAAAAGGGCCGACAGGAT
>JAGDAM010000031.1 GCA_017959485.1 Clostridia bacterium | reverse complement strand
TGGGTGCTTTTCGCCAAATACATCTCCTCGAGGATATTCTCCTTCCTCCTCGAGCTCGGCTTCGCCGTCGTCATGCCGCTTCTGCTCGGTTGGATGAACTACAGGCCCTTCCGCCTGATAATCGAATTCGACGCGGACAAGCTGACCTCGGTACTTTCCATCGTTATCTTCACTCTGCTGAACTATCTTTTCAGCAAGGTGTTCGTGTTCAGAAAAAAGAAAACCGATAAAAACATTATCGACAATACCGAAAGGCAGGAAAATCAATGAAAAAGTTTCCGATAGGCATTCAGGTCTATTCCGTCAGAGACGCGGCCGCGGCCGATTTTGACGGAACGCTCGCAAAAATCCGCGAGTTCGGGTACGACGGAGTCGAATTCGCCGGACTTTACGGAAAAACCGCGGCTGAAGTCCGCGCCCTCTGCGAAAAGCATTCGCTCGTTCCGATTTCGGCGCACGTTCCCTACGTCGATATGCTCAAGGATCCGGCGGGAGTGCTCGCGCAGTACGCCGAGATCGGATGCAAGTACGTCGCCGTTCCCTATCTCATGCCCGAGCACCGTCCCGGAACTCCCAACTTCGAGTTCGTAGTCGAGTTCATAGGCGTCATCGCGAAGGCGGCGAAGAAGCAGGGCATCCAGCTGCTCTACCACAACCACGATTTCGAATTCATGAAGATCGGCGGCAAATACGCCCTCGATATTCTCTACGATACCGTCCCCGAAGATCTGCTCAAGACCGAGCTCGACACCTGCTGGGTCAACGTCGGAGGGGAGGATCCCGCCAAATACCTGCTTAAATACGCGGGACGCGCTCCCGTCGTCCATCTGAAGGATTTCTTCGGTCAGAAGAGCGAGAACATGTACGAGCTCATCGGCATCGAAACACGGGCCCCGAAGCGCCCCGACGGATTCGAGTTCAGACCGGTCGGATACGGACTTCAGGACGTTCCCTCGATCGTCGAGGCCTCCGAAAAGGCGGGAGCCGAGTGGCTTATCGTCGAGCAGGACAAGCCGTCTATGGGATTCACCGCTCTCGAATCGGCTAAGAAGAGTATCGATTACCTGCGCTCGATCGGACTCTGATTTATGAAAAGAGCCGCGGCGCTGCTGATTGCAGCCCTGCTCCTGCTTTTTTGCGCCTGCTCGGAAACCGACGTCCCCGACGACGGAACTATGACCGGCCCCCCGATTGAAACCGAACCTGAGGGCGAGCCGCCTATGATCGTCGTATCGGGCAGCGACGGACCGGCGACGGTCGTCAGAGGAGACAAATCGTCGGATTTCGTCGCGACGCTGACCGGAAAGGTCGGAAAGGCGATGAAAGCGGTCGCACCCGACACCGGAGTCGAAACCGACTGGATCAAGAACGAGTCAGAGGTCGAAGAGAAATACGGATCGCGCCCCGAGATACTGATCGGGAGCACCAACCGGCCCGAATCCGAGGCGGCAGCCGAAGGACTGGGCACGGGAGAGTGGAAAATCTGTTCGCTGTCGCCGAAAATCGTGATCGCCGGAAACGGAGAACTCGCTCTCGAGGCGGCCTGCGAAGCTTTTGCCTCGCATATTTACGAACTTGACGGAAATATCGTCTACAACGGTCCGACCGAGGGCGAAGCGGAGGTATACCGCTTTATCGGAACCAACCAGAAACAGTCGAGAGTCGACGTCTACCGCCTGACTCTCGGCGAGCCGGGAACGGTTCTTGAAAAATCATTTTCCTTTTCCTATTACAACATTGCCGACGCCCGGCTTCGCGTGATCGGCGAAAAGACGGTTCTGCTCGCGACTCTCGGGCCGAGCAACGCATATGTGACCGATTACGAAACCGGAAAGACGCTCTGGACGACGTCGAACACCGCGAACAATCCGCACGCCTGCGAGTATATCCGCGTGGGCGACGTAGACGTCATAGCCGTGGCGGCGACCGCCGGAAACGAGGTCCGCTTCTACGACATGAACGATCTGTCGAAGCAGTACGTATCTCTTGAATTCGAGGACTCTCACGGCGCGCTCTGGGATCCCGAGCTTGAACTGCTCTGGATACAGGGCAGAAAGACGCTCGCCGGGTACCGGCTGTCGGTCGACGGAGGAAAGATTTCGGTCGAACCGGCCGAGGGCAGAACCTATACGATCCCGACCGACTGGGCGCACGATCTGCAGCCATATTACGGCGATACCGACAAGCTCTGGATCACGACCGGACAGGCCGTCTATCTCTTCTCAAAGAGTAACGGCGAGTTTTCGACTTCCTTCACCGGATCGAATTATATATCGAAGCAGAACGTGAAGGGAATAGGGAACTTCGCGGACGGAAGCGCTATATTCCTCATCCCCGACGGGGATTTCAAGGAATGGACCGGAGCGACGGTCGACTCGGTGATGATGCGCGGAAACAAAGTCTTCCATTTCCGGACGGCCGTAAAGGGAGCCGGATTCTACAAGGTCAGACCGTTCAGTACCGATTATCAATAGAAAAATAAATAATAAAAATATTTAAGGAGAACAACCATGGCAGACAAATCTATGGAAGGTCTTAACGACTTTACCGCAAAGGCGGAATCGAAGGTCGATTCCTCCCGCAAGCTGCGTATCGCGATCATCGGATGCGGCTGGATAGCCGGTTCGCACATCAAGTCCTACATGGCTCAGCCCGACGTCGAAATAGTCGCCGGAGCCGATCTGATCCCCGGCAAGGCCGCCGCCTTCTTCGCGAAGTACGGACTCGAGGGAGTTAAGACCGATTACGCCAACGACGAGGAGCTCATTGCCGACAAGTCGCTGAATCTCGACGCCGTTTCGATCTGCACCTACAACCGTCAGCACGCTCCCTGCGCCATCCATGCTCTCGACGCCGGACTCAACGTCCTGCTTGAGAAGCCCTTCACCGTCACTCTCGACGAGGCGGTCGAAGTCATGCGCGCAGAGAAGAGAAGCGGCAAGGTCATCTCTATCGGTTTCCAGCCCCGCCTCGACGCCAACATGAAGAAGATCAAGGAGATCGTCGAATCGGGAATACTCGGCGATATCTACTACATCCAGACGGGCGGCGGACGCCGCCGCGGCATCCCGACCCCCTTCGGCACCACCTTCATCGAGGATGAGACCGCCGGAGTCGGCGCTCTCGGAGACATCGGCTGCTACTCGCTCGATATGGTCCTCAACGCCATCGGATACCCGAAGCCCCTCACCGTCAGCGGATACAAGTCGGATTTCTTCGGCAAGGATCCGAACTACTCGGGCTATCGCGCCGACAAGCGCGCCGAGTACGCTAAGAAGTTCGGCGTCGACGATTTCGCCGCCGCCTTCATCCGCCTCGAGGGCGGGATCGTGCTCGACTTCCGTATCGCCTGGGCGATGAACCTTGACACTCCCGGCGACACCATCATCCTCGGAACCAAGGGCGGTCTTCGCATCCCCTCGACCGAGTGCTGGAACGGCACCGTCGGCGGCCCGATGAAGATCTACCACGAGGTTTGCGGCCAGCAGGTCGAGACCGAGATCCCGGTCATCAAGATGAACCAGGGTCTGTTCGATCTCAAGATCCGCTCCTTCCTCGACGCCGTCAAGAACGGCACTCCGGCTCCCGTACCCACCTCCCAGATCCTCTACAACCAGGCGATCATAGACGGTATCGCGAAGTCCGCCGAGTGCGGCCGCGAGGTTGAGATCGAGATACCTGAGATTTAAGGCAACACCGCACAATTCGACGCACGCGTCTTGACGGCTCTTTTTGCGCCTGTATTGCCTTCGAAATCTTGAAAAACCGCCTGTTTTCCTGCGATTTCTCAGTCAAAACAGGCACAAAAATCTCT
>JAGDAM010000310.1 GCA_017959485.1 Clostridia bacterium | reverse complement strand
GTTCCGCACTCAGTATATTGCTTTATCCGAAAACATATAAACCGTAAACCTTCCCTGGCTGGGGAACATCTCGGCTTCGCCGAGCTGGGGGACCGCGGAAGCGGTGGATGAGTCGTCTGTAATTAACTGATAGTGTGATGAAATATAGTGCTGTAAAAAGCTGACTTTTTTTACAGCCCCGATTGCTGTATTTTCCGTTTTACGGCTTCTCGGTGCAAAGCGCGACGAGGTCTTCGACAGTGGAGGTGGCGAGACACTCGACGGTGTCGGAGGCGCCGTAGTAGATCTTCACGGTTCCGTCGGGTTCGGCGATCATTCCGCCGGGGAAGATGACGTTGGTGCGGAAGCCCTCGTCGGTCTCCCAGGGGAGGGAAGGGGCTATCACGGGAGCCTTTGACATCGCGATAATCTTACCGGGGTTTTTCAGATCAAGGAGCATAATCCCGGCGGTGTAGCGCTTGTTCCACCATGTGTCCCAGCCCTTCTGTCCGCGGCCCTCGTTTTCCTTGTCTACCGCGTGGAAGAGAGTCAGCCAGCCGTATTTCGTCTTGACCGGCGGGGCGGCGGGACCGATCTTGTCGTTTGCGAAAGGTACGTTCTCGACGGCGAGAAGCAGTTCGCTGTCGCCCCAAAACCGCAGGTCGGGCGACCTCGAGATCCAGATGTCGAAGCGGTCCCTGCCGCCGCGGCTGTAAACCGTAAAGGGGCGCTCGAGACGGTAGTAGTATCCGTCGATCTTTTCGTCGAACAGGACCATATTCCGGTTGTCGGGCGCCGAGGCGCTGATGATTTCGGCGCTGCAAAGATCGTTCGAAAGCCGCGCGACGCAGCCGCGGATGCCGTGGCGCGTGTCCATGGCGAGGCAGAGATAAAGTTTTCCCTCGATTACGCTGATACGCGGATCGTACAGGCGTAAAATGTCGGGCGCGTGGAGAGGGCCGCCGGTGAGATTGACGACAGCCGATCTGCGGGTAAAGTCGTAGTGGAGGATCGGTTTTTCCATTACCTTCCAGCCGTCGATACCGTTGTCGCTGACGGCGATCCCGACCGCGGTTTTCGAGATATATTTTTCCCTCGCGAGATACTCCTTTTCGGTCGCGCCGTAGTCGTCGCGGAAAACCATAACGTATTTTCCGCCGACCTTCGCCACGCCGGCGTTGAAGATGAATTCAGCTTCGTAGGGAATATCATCCTTCGTCAGGATCGGTCTCGGGTGTTTTCTGATGCAGGCCGCGTCGGTTACTATCGGTGTCCACTGTGTCATGTCGTTTCTCCTTGCCTGATTACGATGCGTGCGTCGAACCACGCGGTATTGCCTTAAGATAATCCGCTGCGTTAATATACTCGACGTCCCACTCCGCGCGTTGCGCGCCGCCGCGGTAGATTACGTATTTCCCGGCGATTTCGCCGAAAAACTGCCTGATCTTCTCGCACTCCTGCCCGTTCAGAAGGTGACGGCACTGCTCCCTGACGGGAAGGGTACCGTGCTTGATTTCGTACAGGCGGCAGTTGTTTTCTTTTTTGTCGTAAACAATCATATCGATTTCGCCGCCGGGGAACTGATATTTGAACACGTCGTATCCGCGGCTTCCGAGCGCGCGCTTCGTCTCGGTCAAGATGATTTCTTCGAGCATTCTGCCCTTGACTTCGTCGAGGATCTTTCCGATCACGTAGTCCTTTTCCGCTTCGGACAGTTCCGCGAACAGCTCGTCCTTTTTCAGCGACCACACGAGCGCCTCCGCCTGGCAGTAACGCATGCCCGGCTGAGTTATAACGACGTTTTCGGTATCGTTACCATTATTATCTTCTCCCTTTGCGCCGAAAGCGTATCTTACCGGAACATCGTCGATCAGATCCAGCGCCTCGAGATACGCTCTGATTTCTTCAACGTGTACGGGTCTGAGTTCGGTTATCCTGTCCGATTCGTTTCTGATATCCAGTATCTTTATCAGCCGTTCGGTGATTTTTTCGCGGTTCACTCGCTGCAGAATGCTTGTACGAAGGGCTGAGTTGCGTTCACGGACAAGGTTTTTCTCCGCGAGAGACAAATCTCCCGATCTGAAATCGTCTTTCAGAACCGACAGCACGAACCGGTGGTTCATATCTTCGATAATCCGGTTTATGGCGCCAGTGAGTTCGCCTGCGTCGTAGAGTTCCTTCAGGTGCATAAAACGGGTGCCGCTCTCGTAGCACTTCAGACTGTGCTGTATATTGCGGCAGATTGCGGAATCGATGTATCTGCGCGTGCTTTCGTCGTCGCGGAAAGATATCGATTCGTCCCGCAGTTCGGGATCGTCGAAGTCGTATTCGCCGGCTCTGAGCGTGCCGCCGAAGCGGATATAATCGTCAACGTCGTCGGTGTGCAGAAGGCGCGAGTGCTCGGCAAAGGAAATCCACGTCGTATGTATTGTGAACGTCCTGTCGTACAGTTCGTTGCGTTCGGCAAGCCAGAATCCGAGGGAATCGGTACCCGATACGAAGATTTTCATTCCGCTCGCGGCGTAGATATCCGAAAGGACCGCCGCCGTATCGATGAAATCGTCGATGAATGTGATTTCATCAATGAAGGCGTACATATACCCGGCCTTGAACAGGCGTTCTATCGCGTCGTACAGTCCGGACATTGTCTGTCCTTTCTGCGCTTTGATATAAAACGCTTTTTTTCGGGTGTCCGCGTCCATTCTGCCGATCGCCTGAAACAGCATGGTGGTTTTTCCGGTGCGCCGCAATCCGTAAACGACCATAATTTTCGAAGACCACGGACCGTAAAGGTATTCCTCGATATCCGAAAAGCAGTCTCTCGTATCAAGCTTGACCGATTCTGCGACGAGTCTGTCGAGCTGCGCTCCGGCAATAACTCTCACGTCGCGGGAGGCGGGAGGTTCTTCGGACTCCGCTTCCGATTTTTCAAGCGTTTTCAATAAAGCGGCAAGTCTTTTTCGCCGCTCGATCTGAGCCCGGATCTCTTCGTATTCGCTTTCTTTAATATACCTGCTTCTGACTTTCCCGTTTTCGCTCCACTGAAGATAATGGCGGACTTTACCGCCTATATTTTTGTTTGAAATATAACCTTTCGGCAGCGCCTCCAGTTCCTCGCGAATTCTTTTTATGTCGTCCATATCATATTGTCTCCTTTTCCGGGCTCGTCAGTATTATAACCTATTTTAACCTATTTGTCAATAGGTTATAGGTTACGGCCGAAAATGACGCGAAAATGTCACTCACTTTTTTGCGGTATTCGCTGCGAATCTATATTTCTTTCGTTCTCAAAAACGCAAAAAAATTCATTCCAAAACACTTGCGCCCCCACCCGCGTGTGTTATAATAGTAATGGTTTTGAATATTTATTAAGGCAATGATAATGATACTGATATGAAAACATCAAACCACATGTTCATAAAAGCGGATTTTTCCTCCCCGGTCGGACCGATGCGTCCGGTGCACGGAGTAAACAACGGGCCGAGAACAGACGATTTTTTGATGGACGCGACCGATCTGTTCCGCGAGATCGGCATACCCTATTCACGGCTTCACGATACCGAGGGCTCATACGGGTGCGGCGAGTTTGTCGATATCCCCGCGGTGTTCAAATGCTTTGACGCCGATCCGTCGGATCCCGAAAGCTACAATTTTACACTGACCGATCACTACATCCGCGCGATCCTTGACGCGGGCACGAAGGTGATCTACCGCCTCGGGGTATCCATCGAAAACGGCCCGTACAAAAAGTACATATACCCGCCGAAGGACTATCGGCAGTGGGCGCGGATCTGCGAGGGCATAATCCGTCACTACACCGAGGGTTGGGCGGACGGCTTCACCGGCGGAGTCGAGTATTTCGAAATCTGGAACGAGCCGGAATTCCGGAATCACATGTGGATGGGGACGGACGAGGAGTTCTTCCGCCTGTTCAAGGATACGGTAATATATCTGAAAAAGCGTTTCCCGAACGTGAAGATCGGCGGTCCCGCCACCGGATATACCAGAGAAGAGTTCACGACCGGATTTTTTGAATATATGTCTTCGGGCGAGAGAGCTCCGATCGACTTTTTCTCCTTCCATACCTATTTCCGTAAGATCGACGATATCGCGGTGCGGATGCGGAAAACGCGGGAGCTGTTTGAAAAATACGGATTTGAGGGCGCCGAGGTCTTCTGTACCGAGTGGAACCACGTTTCAAACTGGACCCATATGGAGGAACAGTACAGACACATCTCGGACTGCACCGGCGCGGCCTTCTGCGCCTGCGCGCTGTGCGAGTTCCAGCGGAGCGGCTACGACAAGGTAACATATTACGACGCGCAGTTCCGCAGCGGATTTAACGGCCTGTTCAAGCTGGCGCTCAACGAGGGACACGACGCTGTCCAGAAGCTGTCTCCGAAGCCATCGTTTTACGCTTTCCGTATGTTCGGCGATCTGTACCGGCTCGGGACCGAGGTGCTCTTAGAGCGGGGCGAAGGTGTATACGCCTGCGCCGCGACCGACGGACGTACCGACGCCTTGCTCCTCGGCCGTTACGACGGCAGCGAGGATGATACGCTTGTCCGGCTGGAAATCGGCGGGACGCACGCCTCGAGCGCGGAAATTCGCCGGTACTACGCGGAGTCGGATACCGTCGTTTCGGAGACGGTGTCCGCCGACGTTTGCGAGATG
>JAGDAM010000309.1 GCA_017959485.1 Clostridia bacterium | reverse complement strand
GTCGCGATCGCCGACGCCCTTGCCGCCGTCGGCATTCCCGCCGTCGAGGTCCATCTGACCGACCCCGACTCCCGGGAGGAATTCCGGCGGATATCCTTTGTCCGCCCGGTCTGCGCCGCATGCGTAAAAGGCCGGGGATTTGACGGCTACACCGAGGCGATGAGAATACTGAGGGATCTGTAAGCAGATAGGGGTTGTAAAAAACTCGCGTGGCGAGTTTTTTACAACCCTGCGACGTTTTTCTCGGCAGGTTACCCTGCCGTTTTTGCTCTGAAATGCTCGAAAAAATGATGTTTTTCCGGCAAAAAACAAAAGAGATCGGCACATGTCACGGTTTCCCGGCCGTGACATGTGCGGGGCTGTCAAAAAAGTCCGACTTTTTTGACAGCCCCTTGCGTGCAAGCGTCGTTTGACTGTTTTCGAGGTCGACCTTCCGCGGCATTGCCAGGTCGCCCGGGTTTCCATTCTTTAGTTGTGTTCCGGTTCAAGTGTTACCGGTGATTTTCTGGTAGTACTTTTCAAGTCTGGTACGTATCAATTCACTGTTTTCGCCCGACAGACGGCAGTATGCATTGTACTTTTCTTTGCCGTCGTGAGAATTGCAGCTAAACACCAAATAGTCTGTATCGTATCCGAAAAAATTATTCCCGGCTCCCGGCACATAAAAACGAACTCTGCACCTCACTTCGAGAGCTTCTTCGACCTTTTCACTGTCAGCCCGGATTTTGAGAATTGCATCGCGGTCACTGTCTTCGAAAGGAATCTTATAACCCTTTAGTTGCATTTCTGCCTCGTTTAACTCCTCGATGATCACTTCCCAGGAAGAAGCGGACATCTCTTCGATGGCGGTCGAAGCGGCAGGAATATCAGGTTCGGAGGTTTCATCAGAGATACTCACATTGTTGTTACAGGAAGTCAGGAGCAGCAATAAGATCAAAAGGATCGGAATAATTCTTTTCATTTCATTTTTCTCCCTTCTTTCACGCAAAGCTTGCTCTCGCGCAGAGCTTGTTCTCGTAGAGCTTTCCGCGATTCGCGAAATAGTTGTAGGACCGGCAGCCGCCGGCGCAGACGGGGCCGAATTCGCATGTCGCGCAGGCGCCGGTGAGCATATCCGGCGAAAACTTACGGTTGTAGGCGAAGGCGTCGGGATCCTCCCAGATCTCCTTCAGCGTCTTCTCCCGGAGATTTCCCTCGATAAAGACATCGTCGTACATCGACTCGCAGCCCCGGACGTTCCCGACGCTGTCGATGCCGATCGCCTCGAGCCCCGCCGAACATCCGCCGAAGCTGACGCCGGCGCGGCCGCGCAGTTCGCCCTCCTCGGGGGTGTAGTAGCCGATGTTGTCGGCGATCCCGACCGCGAAGGGCGCCTCGCGCGCTGTCTTCGCGACGAATCTTATCACTTCGCCGGCGTCAAAGGCGACGTCGACTCCCGACGCCGCGTTCCCCATCGGCGAGCATGCCTGTATCTGCCAGGCGAATATCCGATAGTCCTTCAGCACCTCGTAAAACTCGGGCAGACGCGGCGCGTTGTCGGCGCGCAGCGCGCTTATCACCGAAACTGGTATCCCGGCGCCGAGGAGCGAGCCGATCGCGCGGAAGGCGCGGTCGAAGCTTCCCTTCTGCCTGAAAGCGTCGTGGACCTCGCGCACTCCGTCGACAGACACCGCCACCGATTCGACACGTGCCGCCTTCAGTCGACTGATGATGTCGTCCGACATCGCAAAGCCGTTGGTTATGACGCAGACCTTCACTCCGCGCGAGGTCAGCGCTCCGGCAATGACGTCCCAGTCGGGACGCATGAAGACCTCGCCGCCGATCATCGAGACCCTGCGGCAGCCGATCTCCGCGAGCTGCCGGGCGACGCCGACGCACTCCTTCGTCGTCAGCTCGTTCTCCCTCGCTCTCCCGCCCGACGAGCCGCAGTAGGCGCATCTGAAGCAGCAGGCAAGCGTAATCTCCCAGACCGCGCTCTTCAGCGCGTAGGGAAAGAGCCCGCCTTCGGTCATTTTCCGAGCTTTCTGCCGCAGGAGCGGCAGAACCTGTCTCCCTCACGGGCGCCGGCGCCGCAGTCGGGGCAGAATTCGCTGATTTTGAAGGGCGCCGGAGCAAAGCCGCCGACCGACATAAATCCTAATCTGTCATTCTCCCCGTTGAAGTAGGCGGGCCCGGCGTAGACGGCCATGAAGGTCTGCGGCGGAAATTCCGGTCCCGCCGGCCGGGGATCCGCGTCTTTAGCCTTTTCGGATCCGGCAGCTGCCGATTCGGACTTATCTTCTTCTGCCTCTGCGGGAGTCTCATTTGCGGCATTTCCGGTGCTGCCGCAGTCCTCCTCCGGGTTTTCCCCGGTCGCTTCGTCAGTCGCTTC
>JAGDAM010000308.1 GCA_017959485.1 Clostridia bacterium | reverse complement strand
TGTTCTCTTTCGGGGAAAATATTGAAAATGTTAAAAACCGAGATTGGAATCGACAAGAATGACGTGAATTCTGTCTTTGTGCTTCGAGTATCTCGTGATAAGTATCTGACAGCAGATGGTATCCGGCGACTTGCAGTCGGCGCAGGAGCCCGTCTCAGCGCAGGGAGTGCTGAGCCCGAATCTTTGCGCGTTGACCGGTGCCGCGACGTTCCTGGCGCGTCCCAGAGCGGCCTCGAGGTCTTTGCAGACTTTATTCATCCCTACGATGAAGATAACCTTTTTCGGGCCCTGGCAGATTGCGGAAACCCGGTTGGCGTTTCCGTCGATATTCACAAGGATTCCATCCTCGGTGATCGCGTTCGAACCCGAGAGAAAAACGTCCGCGTCGTAGGCCGCCAGCATAGCCGCTCTTTTGTCTGCGGTGCGGTCCCTGTCGATAAAGCGGTAGTCGCCCTCGCGGAGTATATCGGAGAGACCCGTCTCGATAACGCTCATCCCTCCGCCCATCGTGACAGTCGAACCGCCGGGAATCAGTCCGAGCGCAATCTGCGCGGCTTCCGCGGGGGTCTCCGCGAAATAGCCCGTCATATTGCGCGACGTAAGTCCTTTTATGATCTTTCGCGACAGAAGCCGGTTCCGTTTCGATATGAATTCGCCTCCGGTGATTGCCATTCGCGGCCTCCTTCAGAAAAGCTTTTCAAGCAGCGCCTTCGCCGCCAGAATGTCGGCGATCTGCTTCTCGCCCGAGATTTCACGCTCGATGGTTATGGCTCCGTCGTACCCTTTTTCCTTGAGAGCGGCGATGAATCTCGGATAGTCGACGCGGCCTTCGCCCATCGGTTTTTCGCGTCCGAGGTGACGTCCGTCGGTCGGATAATCTCCGTCCTTGCCGTGAACGCCCCTTACGTATTCGCCGAACACCGAAACTGCGTCAACGGGATTCGCCTTGCCGTACATCAAAAGATTTGCCGGGTCAAGATTGATTCCGAGGTTGCCGGTGCCAACGTCCTCGATGATCCTTTTCAGGGTTACCGGAGTCTCCTGGCCGGTTTCAAACAGAAAATACTGCCCGTCTTTTTTCAGAGTCGACGCGATATGTCTTATCGAGCAGACGAGCGACTGATACTCGGTCGTGAGCGGATACTCGGGAATAAAGCCAACGTGCGTTATAACGTCGCTGACACCCATCCGCTTCGCAATCTTCGCGCCGCGAAGAAGCATATTCATTCTTTCCGCGCGGTACTCCTGAGGAACGAGTCCGAGAGTGAGCGGACCTTCGTAGAAGTTCCAGACCCTGACACCGTCCCAGCCGCACCAGAAAGCGGTGATCTCGACGCCGTACAGTTTTGAAGCGGCGGAC
Organism: Clostridia bacterium; assembly: GCA_017959485.1. The sequence continues at coordinate 1,813 of JAGDAM010000308.1, read as the reverse complement.
GCTCTGTCCGCCATTTCCTCCGTGAGGAAGGCGCTGTTCCAGCAGCTGAGCTGACAGGTCGGAATACCGAGACCCGCTACCCTGCCTATGTTTTCTTCAACCTTCTCGTTTAGAGGAGTAATAATACCGGTTTTCATAATTCGACTCCTTTGTGATTATTCGAGTTCACCGTATATTTCCAAAAGTCTTTCTTCAATCTTTTCGATTTCTGCCGCGATAGCGGCGGATTTTTCATAGTCGGACGCGGCGCTGCCGTAAAGCTCCGCGTTCAGGGCGTCAAGCTTTTCTTCAAGTTCTTTTTCTTCTTTTCGGAAGCGCTCAACCCGTGCTTTTTCGCGCCGCGCGTCCGACTCGGCGCTTTTCTTTCTGGCGTATTCTTCCCTGCCCGAAGACGCGCGGGCTTCGGATTCGGGGAGCGAATCAAAGCTTTTGACCTGTTCGCGCCATTCGTCCCACGCGCTGCCCGGGTGAACGGAAGGCATATCGAGAAGAGCCCCGTCTTCTCTGAACCAGAGAATCCTTGTCGCGAGATTGTTGATAAATGCGCGGTCGTGCGAAACGCATACGAGAGTCCCTTCGAAAGCGTTAATCGCCTGTTCGAGAGATTCGCGTGAAAGAATGTCGAGATGGTTGGTCGGTTCGTCGAGAAGCAGCGTGTTCATATTTGAAAGCATCAGACGGACAAGCGTCAGCCGGGCTCTTTCTCCGCCCGACAGGACTTTTACTTCCTTGAAGACGCTGTCGCCGCGAAAAAGAAATCCCGCGAGAGCCGAGCGAACCGCTGTCTGAGAGAGGCCAGGATACCTCGACCAGATTTCCTCGATAACGGTGGAATCGGGATCGAGATTCTGATTTTCCTGATCGTAATAGCCGATTTTGACGTTGTGTCCCTGAACAATTTTACCGGAGGACGGAAGAAGTCTGCCGAGAAACAGCTGAATCAGAGTCGACTTCCCGCATCCGTTCGGACCGGTTACAAACACACGCTCGCCGCGCTTGATTATAAAGGACGCATTATCGAGTATACGTTTTTTCCCGTATGAAAAGCAGAGATCTTTCACGGTAAAGACCTCGCTTCCGCTCTGAATGGATGAGACGAACCTCATGGGAGGAATGACTTCGTCATCCTTTTCCGGAGGGGGAAGCCGGTCCATCTTAGCGAGAAGTTTCAGGCGGCTCTCGGCGGCGATAATGTTCCTCTCGCGGTTCCACCTGCGCTGCTGCTCTATATATCTCATCTGACGCGCGATTTCGCGTTCCTGATTTATATAGTGCCGCTCGTAGATCTTGCGGTCCTCTTCGCGCGCTTTTGAACTTTGACTGAATCCGCCGCGGTAGAGGCGCCCTTTTTTGTGGTCGATGAAGAGAGTTTTGTTCGTTACGCGGTCTAAAAAATATCTGTCGTGAGAGACGGCTATAACCGTTCCGGAGTAACCCGAAAGATAGTTTTCGAGCCACATAAGAGTTTCCGCGTCAAGATGGTTGGTCGGTTCGTCGAGGATCAGAAGGTCGGGTTCGGTGCAGAGCCGCCGGGCGAGAGCGAGCCGCGTCCGCTGACCGCCGGACAGCCGCCTTACGTCAAGCAGGACCTCGTCTTCGGAAAAACCCATCCGCATAAGCGCCGAACGGCATCTCGCACGGAAGGTTTCTCCGCCTTTCTCGATATAATAATCGTTCAGTTCGCAAAGCCGCGCGGCGCGCGAGGCGTATTCTTCCGATTCGGATTCTTCCTGATGACCTGACAGCCACTCGTGAAGCAGCTCAAGATCCTTTTCGGCCCTGAGAAGTTCCGGAAAAGCAAGATACATCTGAC
>JAGDAM010000307.1 GCA_017959485.1 Clostridia bacterium | reverse complement strand
GTTTTCTGCGATTTGACGTCCTCATACGAAGGCCGCTCCTCGCTCCCGCCGGAATACCCGCTGACGACACGGTCAACTCCGTAAATCTTGTAAATCGGCGTCACGCACCAGAAGCACCCGCCGGCAAAATAAGCTTTCATTTTGCGTAAAACTCCGTCTGTTAAATCTAATCTGGATCCTCAAGGTACCTGTCGATAATCTCTCCCCGTATCTCATAAACTTCGTCGATGGGGATTTTTTGGCCGTCGGCCGTTATTATCATTCTTCCGGTTTCCGAATAACTCTTAATCCTTCCGGTGAGCGCCACAAAACTGCCGCCGGATTTCTTTTTGTCGGGGACAAAGCAGGTGACGGAGACAACCGGGGCTTCGTCGAGATGAGCGAGCAGGACCGACAGCCGCGCTGAGAGCCCCTCCTTCGCTTCATCGTCAAGCACGGGTCTTTCGTCGGTCGCACGCGCTGTCTCCTCTATAACGCCCTCGTAGCCGGTCAGAGCGGCAAACGGAGAGAACTGCGCGGCGTAGCTGTCTTTTCCCAGCTGAGGATGCCGCTCGGAGACGTGATGCGGAAGATCGATAATACCGTCGTATTTGTGTTCGTTCATTTTGTTCCGTCTCCCGAGCGGTGTCCGCCGACCTGCCTGTTGCGCTCGACCGTCGTCGCGCCTTCTTCGAGATTCATGCCTTTGAGGATTGCGTTCTTGCCGAACTTCCGTTTGATCAGTATCGACGCTTCCTGCAGCCGCCGCTCGCGTTCGAGCTTTGCCTGCTCCTCGGCGCGCCGTCTTTCGATCTCTTCGACGTCGTCGAACATCGACAGCTGCATATCCTCCAAACCTTTCGGAGCCGACGCCTCGTCGGTGACGTGATTCGCGACGACGTACATTCTGCGAACGGTCAGCTCGCGGTCGACGATGCGGTCGTAGAGCTCCGATACCTTTTCCATTATCAGCTTTGTGGAAGAGGTGAATCTGCCGAGATTGATTGAGCCGTGCGCCTGTTTCGGGGTCTTCCGGCCGTAGCGGTCGGTCTCGACCGCGCCGCGGTAACCGCTGCCCGACGCGAGATTTTCCACGTCGTATCCGACGGTCAGGACCATCTGGTCGGTTACAAGGCCTTTCTCGACGAGATCGAGGACGAGCAGATCGGTCATCTCCCTGACGATGAGCCGTCCCTTCTCAAAACTGTAAGGCACCGACAGCACCTGTCCCGAGCTCAGACTGCTGTTCTCGGGCTTGTACGCCTTGACGTCGGCGATTGTCGTCGGCTCCCAGCCCCAGGCGTGGTTGATGAGCAGCTCGGCGCCAATACCGAATTCGCGGTAGAGCGGCTCTTCGTTCTCAACCGAGCAAAGAGCGATATCGCCCAGCGTGAAGAGTCCCATCCGTTCGAGCCGCTTCGCGGTTCCGCCGCCGATGCGCCAGATATCGGTTATCGGGGTGTGGTCCCAGAGCTGGCGGCGAAAGCTCATAACGTCGAGCTCGGCTATGCGGACGCCGTCGGCGTCGGGCTTCATATGTTTCGCGGTGACGTCCATCGCCACCTTGGCGAGGAACATATTCGACCCGATCCCGGCGGTCGCGGTGATTCCGGTCTGCCTCAGGACGTCGCGGATCAGTCTCATCGCAAAATCGGGAGCTGTGATCTTTTCTTTTTTTAGATAGGGAGTTGCGTCAATAAACACCTCGTCGACCGAATACGCGAAGATATCGTCGGGAGAAACGTG
>JAGDAM010000306.1 GCA_017959485.1 Clostridia bacterium | reverse complement strand
GCCGAAAGAGTTTTATAAAACTGTTTCGCGTCTCCGCGGACGGCGTATATCTCGGACTGTTTTTGCAGTTCCATAACTTTGGCGAGCAGTTCGTCGTCGGGTCCGACCTGCCTGAAGGTCAGCGTCCTCTCAAAACCGACTCCTCCGCTGAACGGGCTTCCGGAATATACAATCTCTCCCGATTCGAGCTTTTTTCCGCCGTAAAAATCGAGGAGATTTTTCGGCCGCAGTCTGAAAAGGTAATCGACGCCTGCCTTGTTGAACCCGTAGCGGTTGTATCTCTGGCGGGCTCCGCTCAGTCGCGCGACCTCAAGGCCCGCATCGCGCGCCTCTCTGACCGCCTCGGTCATCAGGCGCTTCATCATTCCTCTTCCCTCGTATTCGGGAAGCGTCGCGACGTTTCCGATGGTTGAAAAGGCGACCGGGATTCCTCCGACCACAGCCGGGAGAGGATAAACGCCTACTACCGCAGCGATCCTTCCGTCCGCGCGGATAGCGAGATGTTTGGACATATGCCCGTCGTCGCGCTCCCACATAACCGGCAGGAATACATCGAACGTATTCCCTTCCGCCTTGTGAAAGACGCGGTTCATCATCGCGAGAAGCTCGTCGTAATCCCCGGCGCCGAGTCTTTCAACCTGATAATCCAATTTGTTCACTCCTGTTTCGGTTATTACGGACTGATTACGAACTTTCGCACGCATTACGACGGATCTTTCTTCGCCGGTTTCCACGTCGAAAACTTGCAATCCCCCACAGACGGAAAATGAGCCGTCAAGATGCGTACGTCGAACCCCGCGGTATTGCCTTAAGCTTTAGCCGAATACGATGGTCTGCATAAACTTCTCCACCTGCGATTCGGGATAACCCTCTCCGTAGACGGTATAGACTATTTTGTAATACTCATGCTCCATCTGGTTATGGCTCTCGGTGAAAGCGATACGGATCACGAAGATATGCCAGTCTTTTATGCCGTAATTGTCAAAGCTCTGAAAATCGTAAGTGTATTCCCCGACGGTCTTTTTGACGGTCTCGCCCTGGTCGTCGTATTCATGATACGCGACGACGTCCGTGCCGTAGCGGTCACAGGTCACCATACAGCTGAGGCCGCAGTCGGTAAAGATGTTCCCTTCGCGATTCTCGGGAAGACGGCACTCGAAGAACTCGTCGTCCCATCTGAGCGTCGACGTGAATTCATTCGCCTGCGCGGGATCGGCGACCTTTGATTTCGAGTTTCCGGAGGAGGTTCCGGACTCTCCCGTCTTATCGGTCTTCCCGGTTTTTCCAGACGAGCCGGTGCCGGTCGGATCGGCTGCGGTTTGCGTCGATCCGCACGCGACCAGGCAAAAGATAAAAACCACCGACAGGATGATAGCTGCGATTTTTTTCATGATGCACCTCTGAAAAAAGCAATTATGTAAATAAAATTGTCTGTGAAACTCACCAGCTCCAGCCGGTGTGACCTCCGCCGTCGACGCCGTCGCGCGAGTAGACGAGCGTCGGCCTGCCGTCGGCTCCCGCGGCGTAACCGTAGGTGCCCGATCCGCCGTACTTGATCAGATTCGTCTTGTCGGTCACGTAGGATTTGGCCGTCGTCATTACCGCCGACATCGTGGTGGTTCTCGTGGACCCCGCGACCGACTGCGGAACGAAGACCGCCTCGGCCTTTACAATGTTATAAAGGTTGCGCAGATCGTTGTACACGTGGTGAGCGAGCTGAACTATGTCGCTCTTCAGCGTCGCCTGACTGTTCTGGGCGATTATCACCGTCTGTCCGGGCTTGTTGACGTCGCCCAGCACCATCCAGCGCAGTCCGTCGAAATCCATCCTCGACACGGTGGTCGAGTTGTTGAAATCGGCCTCGATTCCGGTAAGTCCGGTCTGGGCGTTCACCAGATCCTCGTGCGTGTACAGGCAGTGAATGGTCAGATCGCAGAGCGTCACCGACTCGCCGGTGTGTATCTTCAGGAAGCGGACTCCCTGCGTATAGCTGTCAAGGTAGCCGATAAGCTTCTGATAGTTGCTCTTGAGCCCGGAAAGGACTCCGTCCTCGGTCCAGGTGCTCGGGAAGTTGAAGATCATTCTCTCTATCGAGAGATTTGCCGAATACTTCTTGAGGAAGAGGCAGAAGCCGGCGAGATGGTCGCTGTGGCAGTGGGTGATATACCAGCCGGCGATATCTATCTTTCCGGTCGTCTTGCCGGTGATCTCGCGCATGAAGGCCATCAGGCCGTCGCATTCTGCCGCGTCGAACTGCTGGTATCCGCCGCCGTCGATTATCAGGAGCTTGCCGTCGGCAAGCTTGACGACGTACATCATGCCGCAGTTTATCTTGTCCTCGTCGCCGCTGATTCCGGACGGGCTCATCGGGACGCCGTACTGATAGACGACGGTGCGCTCGCCCTCCCGCTTTTCGTAGGTATATCCGAAGCCGCTGATCGATTCTCCGGTGCGGTCGTAAATAATCCTGATCTGTTTCGAGTAGTTTGTGTAATACGCGTAAATTCTTCTCGTTCCGTCTGAATATCCGGCATAGACGTTGCCGTCGCGCGCCGCGGAATACTCGGACGAGTATCCGTATGATTCAAGCTTGGACAGATAGGCGGCAAGATCGCCTGCGGTCACCGAAGACGCGATTATCATCTCGGATTCCGCCGAGAGCGGAAGCGTCTTGTCGTAGGGCCCCTGGCCGGCGCGGTAGATATCGGCCGAAAGTGTTCCGGCGTCGAACGAAGGAATCTCCTCTATCTTCCAGCGCGAACCGACGTTGCTCTCGAGCGTCGAGCAGACGCTGCATATCCTGTCGGTATTTCCTGCGACTCCGACCGAAACGAAGGAGTGAGGCGCGTTGTTGGCAGAAAGTTCCCCGCAATAGACGCATTTCTCGGGATCGAGGCAGGTGCCTCCGCCGGCGAAGCGGTGTCCCGAACAGCCGGAATCGGAAGACTTGAACAGCGGATGAGACTTGTCGCCCGGCTCGTCTCCGGTGCCGGTCCAGACCGTGATATTGTCGACGTAGCCGTTCTGCTTTCCGCCCGTCTTGAGGACGATGGCTCCGCCGAACTTATCGGGATTGAGATATGCGTTGGCGCTGCCCGATTTCGAATATTTCGATACGAGCGTCCACTTGCCGGTACCGGGGTAGCCGGCGGTGTTGACGCGCATATAGACCGAGTTGCCGTTCTGCCAGTCTACGACGTATCTGATCGAAACGCTGATGCCCTTGAAGGCCATCGTGTTCGCGTCGTAGCTCTTGCCCAGCAGCTTTTTGACTATCGAATTCGCGTCGGTATTCGCCGCGTAGTATACGCCGCTCGAGTCGTAGGTGTACCAGGTTCCGTTGTCGTGGACCTGGTTGTTCGCTGTCCCGCGGTTGCGGAAGTGGAAGGAGTTGTATGTCGGGCCGTTGTAATCGCTGACGAGAGCGATATACCGGTCGGCTGCCGAGGCGTCGTCGTAGGTGACGTCGAACTGATATGTGTAATTGCTCTCGTGGTACTTGCCCATCAGCGAGGCGGGAATTACCACTACGTAAGAATCGGCTCCGTTCGAGGTGTTGTTTTTGAGATAGAGCCGCTTGCCCGAGCCGTCGGAAACGATCGAATAGGCGGTGGTGTTCGCCTTGTACGCTCCGTTGGCGGGAGAATCGGCCTTCCAGCCGAGCCGCGACAGAACGGTAGAACTTGAGGAGCTCGTCGCGTAGCTGTCAAAGTTTTCGTAATAGAGAAGGGTTCCGAGATCCGGATCCGTGATGCCGCATCTGACGCATTTGTTGTTGGTCCCGAACGTGTGTCCGAGCGCCGGAACTGCCGTCTGAGCTTCGAGAACCTTTCCGCAGACCGAGCAGTGCGAACCGGCGGTAAGTCCGGACGCGGTGCAGGTTGCCGGAGTGTTCCAGTCGGTGACCTTCACGTGTCCGGTCGCGGGAATCGCCTTGGTCTCGGCGACTCCGCAGGCGCAGACGCGCTTCTGCTGCCCCGCGGTTTCGCAGGAGGCCGCCTTTACCGTCGTCCAGGCGCCGAAGGCGTGAACGTGCGCCGCGGTGGTTTCCTCAGCCGTAGTTACTTCAGCCGTCGTTTCCTCGGCAGTCGTTTCCTCGGCAGTCGTTTCCTCAGCCGTGGTTTCCTCAGCCGTGGTTTCCTCTGCTGTGGTTTCTTCAGCCGTCGTTTCCTCGGCGGTCGTCTCGGGGAGGGTGGTCTCCCCGGCGGATGTCGCTTCGGCGGAGGTGCCGGGATCCGGCTCGGTCTCGCCGGAGGGAAGTCCGGTCGTTTCGCCGTCGGGCGAAGAAGTCGGCTCGCCGCCGCCCGAAGTCCTGTCCTCGGGTTCGGTCGTTACTCCCGCGAGATCGGCGGCGGAAGTCCCGTCGTCCACGGTGAAATACGACTCTGTATTCGGAACCGGACTTGCGGATGTCTGTTCCGGCACCGCGATCCCGCCGCAGCTCGCGGCCGTCATAAGCAGCGCGCAGACAAGCGCGACCGCCTGTATCAGTTTCCCTGTCTTTTTCTTCATATCTTCTCTGCCCTTCCGCCTCCGGGGGCCCCGGAAACCGCGGATTAATGATATAATTTTTATATCATAATAATATCATACGAAGAACGTCTTGTCAAGAGAAAAAGCCGGATGCGTAAAGGAAGCGGAACCGGAAGTACAACCGACGGGTGCCGGCAAAAAGCGTGACTTTTTGCCGGCACCCGTCGGTTATTCCCGTTTATTCGGTAAACAGCGGAGTCGAATAGTACCTGTCTCCGCTGTCGGGAAGCAGCGCGACGACCGTCTTTCCGGCGTTTTCCGGCTTCTTCGCAAGCTCGATTGCCGCGAAGAGAGCGGCGCCGGAGGATATTCCGGTCGAGATGCCTTCTTTTCTCGCGAGCTTCTTTGAAGTCGCGAAGGCGTCGTCTGCCGAAACCTTGATTATACCGTCGTATATGCCCGTGTTGAGCACGGCGGGGACGAATCCGGCGCCGATTCCCTGGATTTTGTGAGGTCCCGCCTTGCCTTCCGACAGCACGGGGGAGGTTTCGGGCTCGACCGCGATAACCTTCACCTCCGGCTTCTGCTCCTTAAGATACTCGCCGACTCCGGTCAGCGTGCCTCCGGTTCCGACGCCCGCGACGAATATATCGACCTGTCCGTCGGTATCGCGCCAGATCTCGGGCCCGGTTGTAGCCTTGTGGATCGCGGGATTGGCGGGGTTGACGAACTGTCCGGGGATGAAGCTTCCCGGTATCTCCGCAGCGAGTTCCTCCGCCTTCGCGATGGCGCCCTTCATTCCCTTGGCGCCCTCGGTCAGTACGATCTCGGCGCCGTAGGCCTTCAGAATGTTGCGTCGCTCGACGCTCATCGTCTCGGGCATAGTGAGTATCACGCGGTAGCCCTTCGACGCGGCTATGGCGGCAAGCCCTATACCGGTGTTGCCCGACGTCGGCTCGATTATCACGGAGCCCGTCTTCAGCTGTCCTTTGGCCTCGGCGTCCTCGATCATCGCCTTGGCGATCCTGTCCTTAACGCTTCCGGCAGGATTGAAATACTCGAGCTTGACGAGGACAGTTGCAGCGAGTCCCAGCTCCTTTTCGAGATTGACGACCTCGACAAGCGGCGTGTTGCCGATCAGTCCGAGCGTTCCCTTATAAATCCTTGACATTTTCTTTTTCTCCTTTATTTATTGATTATTACAAGTCATTTCAGTGCGGCGAATCCGCCTTCGAGGTCGGCGATTATGTCGTCGATATGTTCGGTGCCAATCGACAGACGGATAGTGTTTTCACGGATTCCGGCGGCTTCCAGCTCTTCTGCCGAAAGCTGGGAGTGTGTCGTGGACGCCGGATGAATGACGAGCGATTTGACGTCGACGACGTTGGCCAGCAGCGAGAATATCTTCAGCGCGTCGATGAACTTCCAGGCCTCCTCGCGCCCGCCTTTGATATCGAAGGTGAAGATCGACGCCCCTCCGCGCGGGAAATACTTCAGGTAAAGATCATGCTGCGGATGGTCGGGAAGCGACGGATGGTTGACCTTTTCGACAAGCGGATGAGAGGCGAGATACGCGACGACCTTCGCGGTGTTTTCGGCGTGCCGGTCGAGCCGGAGCGACAGCGTTTCTACTCCCTGCAAAAGCAGGAAGGCGTTAAAGGGCGAGATTGCGGCTCCGGTGTCGCGCAGAAGAATCGCGCGGACGTAGGTGACGAAGGCCGCAGGTCCCGCAACGTCCGCGAACGAGACTCCGTGGTAACTGGGATTGGGCTTTGCGATAGGCGCGTACCTGTCGGCGTGCGCCTTCCAGTCGAAGCTGCCGCCGTCGACGATGATCCCTCCGAGCGTCGTTCCGTGTCCGCCGAGGAACTTTGTCGCCGAGTGAACGACGATATCCGCGCCGAGCCCGAGCGGCCGGATCAGATATGGAGTGCCGAAGGTGTTGTCGATAACGACCGGTATCCCGCGGGCGTGAGCAATCTTTGAAATCTTCTCGATATCCGGTATATCGCTGTTGGGATTGCCGAGCGTTTCTATGAAGACCGCCTTCGTTTCGGGTTTTATCGCCGCTTCGACCTCCTCCGCGTTGTGAATATCGACGAAATCGGTCTCGATCCCGTACTGAGGGAAGGTGTGAGCGAGCAGGTTGTAGGTGCCGCCGTATATCGTTTTCTGTGCGACGATCCGGTCGCCCTTGCGCGCCAGCGCCTCGAGAGTATAGGTGATCGCCGCGGCGCCCGAAGCCAGCGCGAGAGCGGCGACTCCTCCCTCGAGCGCCGCCACCCGCTTTTCGAGCACCTCCTGGGTGGAATTTGTAAGGCGTCCGTAGATGTTTCCGGCGTCGGTCAGGTTGAACCTTGCCGCCGCGTGGGCGCTGTCGTGAAAGACGTAGGACGTCGTCTGGTAAATCGGGACCGCCCGCGCGTCGGTCGCGGGATCGGCCTGCTCCTGCCCCACGTGGAGCTGGAGCGTTTCAAATCTGTACTCGCTCACTGTTTTATCCTCCGGTTTTTAATCTATTTTTAAGATAGGACTTGAATTCCCATTAAATCTCTGGTATTATAGGGTTATGAAACCGCGACAGCCCCTCAGGGGCTCGAAAATAATAATAATAATAATACTAATTGAGGTTCAGCCGTGAGAATTTCAACCAAAGGCCGTTACGCGATGCGGATGATGATCGATCTTGCCATCCACCGCGATGAGGGATATATCGCGCTCGGAGACGTTGCCGAGAGGCAGAACGTATCCAAAAAATACCTTGAGCAGATTGTGGCTCTGTTCGCCAAATCGGGTCTGCTCCGCGCAAACCGCGGCTCGCAGGGCGGATATATG
>JAGDAM010000305.1 GCA_017959485.1 Clostridia bacterium | reverse complement strand
GAGTCCGCGAAGCGCGACCTGATCGTGGCGCTCCTGACTCTGAAATACACGCAGTCCAACTCGGTCTGCTACGCCGTCGACGGTCAGGCGATCGGCGTCGGAGCCGGTCAGCAGTCGCGCATCCACTGCACGCGCCTTGCCGGATCGAAGGCGGACACGTGGTTCCTGCGCCAGGCGGACAAGGTGCTTGCGCTCCCGTTCAAGGACGACCTCGGACGCCCTGACCGCGACAACGTGATCGACGGATATATCAACCAGAACGAAGAGGACGTCTGCGCCGACGGCAACTGGCAGAAGTATTTCACGAGAAGACCCGAGCCGCTGACCGCTTCCGAAGCGCGCTCGTATCTCGACGGAATATCCGGTGTTTCTCTCGGATCCGACGCCTTCTTCCCATTCTCGGACAATATCGAGAGGGCAGAGAGAAGCGGCGTTTCATACGTCGCTGAGCCGGGCGGATCGATACGCGACGACGCCGTCATCGAAGCCGCCGACAGATACGGAATGGTCATGGCGTTCACCGGAATGCGCCTGTTCCATCACTGATACCGGAGGACCGCGTTGAAAATTGCAGTCGTCGGCGGCGGAGGCCGCGAACACGCGATAATAAAAAAGCTTCGCGAGAATCCGCTCGCGGAAAAGATATACGCCCTCCCGGGCAACGCCGGGATGGAAAAGGACGGCGACGCCGAGTGCGTGAGCATCGCGGCGACCGATATTCCCGGGATAGTCTCGTTTGCTCTCGAACGGAAGATAGACTACGCCGTGGTCGCTCCGGACGATCCGCTGGTGCTCGGCTGCGTCGACGCGCTGACCGCGGCGGGAATACCCTGCTTCGGGCCCGATTCGCGCGCCGCGATTATCGAGGGAAGCAAGGTTTTCTCGAAAAATCTTATGAAAAAATACGGTATCCCGACGGCGGCTTTCGAGGTCTTCGACGACCCGGAAGCGGCTCTCGGATACCTTAAAACCGCTCCGATCCCGACGGTCGTCAAGGCGGACGGCCTGGCGCTCGGCAAGGGCGTGACGGTCGCCTTCACACGTGAGGAAGCCGAGGAGGCGGTCAGATCGGTAATGGTCGACCGCAAGTTCGGCAAAAGCGGAGAGAAAATCGTAATCGATGAAAATCTCGAAGGCCCGGAAGTCACGGTGCTGGCGCTGACCGACGGGGAGACGGTAGTTCCGCTGACCTCGTCCATGGATCACAAGCGCGCCCTCGACGGCGACCGCGGACCGAACACGGGCGGTATGGGAACGATAGCTCCCAATCCCTATTATACCGAAGAGATCGCCGCCGAGTGCCGCGATAAAATCTTTCTGCCAACCGTCGCCGCCATGCGCGCCGAGGGACGGCCTTTCAAAGGATGCCTCTACTTCGGACTCATGCTCACGGGGGACGGGCCGAAGGTCATCGAGTACAACTGCCGCTTCGGAGATCCCGAAACCCAGGTCGTGCTGCCGCTGCTCGAAAGCGACCTGCTCGGTCTGATGCTCGCGGTCACCGAAGGACGTCTCTCGGAATGCAAAATAAGGTTTAAGAAGGGAAGCGCCGCCTGCGTGATAATGGCGTCCGGAGGTTATCCGGGCAGCTACGGCAAGGGTTATGAAATAAAGGTCGCGGAAGCGCCCGGCGCGACGGTATACTACGCCGGGGTCGCCCGGAAGGACGGCCGTCTCGTCACTTCGGGAGGAAGAGTGCTCGGCGTTACCTGCACCGGAGCGACCCTCGGCGAGGCGCTGGACAGGGCGTACGCAGCGGCTGACGGAATTAGCTTCGAAGGCGCTTTCATGAGGCGCGATATCGGACGGAAAGCATTGGGAAAATAACAGGATATGGTTTACAGAATTTTTTCGGAAAAGAAAAAAGAACTCGCCGAAGAGGCCGCCAAACTGAAGAGCGAACTGTGCGAGTTTCTCGGAATAAAGGGACTTCGGGATCTGCGCATACTCAACAGATACGACGCGGAGAATATCACGCCGGAGCTTTTCGCATACGCGTCGAAAACCGTCTTTTCCGAGCCGCAGGCGGACCTGGCTACCGAAGAACCCGATCTCTCCGGCGCGCGCGTCTTCGCGGTGGAGTTTCTGCCCGGGCAGTTCGACCAGCGCGCCGACTCCGCCGAGCAGTGCGTGCAGATCATTTCGCAGGGCGTCCGCCCGATCATCCGTTCGGCGAAAGTATACGCCCTTTACGGGGAACTGTCGGACGGGGACGTCGAAAAGATAAAGAAACACGTGATTAATCCGGTGGAGGCGCGCGAGGCCTCCCTCAGGATACCCGAAACTCTTGAGACGGAATACGAAAAGCCGGCTCCGGTCGGAACTTTCGACGGCTTTTGCGAACTCGACGAGGAGGGACTGACCCGATTCGCAGCCGAGAACGGACTTGCGATGGACGTCGGCGACGCGCTCTTCTGCCGCGACTATTTCAGACGCGAGGGAAGAGACCCGACGGTCACCGAGATTCGCGTCATCGATACCTACTGGTCGGACCACTGCAGGCACACGACCTTCGGGACTCATATAGATTCGGTGAAATTCGAGGATCCCGACGCAGAGGCGGCTTATAACGAGTATCTCGCGGCGAGGAAGGAGACCGGAAGGGAAAACCGCCCGGTCTGCCTTATGGATCTTGCAACGATAGGCGCGAAGCTGCTCCGGGAAAAGGGTCTGCTCGACCGTCTCGACGAATCGGAGGAGATAAACGCCTGCACGGTTAAGATCGACGTCACCGTGGACGGCGCGACCGAGCCGTGGCTGTTGCTTTTCAAGAACGAAACTCACAACCATCCGACCGAAATCGAGCCCTTCGGAGGCGCCGCCACCTGCATCGGAGGCGCCATTCGCGACCCGCTTTACGGAAGGGCATACGTCTATGGCGCAATGCGGGTTACCGGCGCCGCGGATCCGCTCGCCCCGATGTCCCGGACGATGAAGGGCAAGCTTCCTCAGCGGAAGATCGTCACGACGGCAGCGG
>JAGDAM010000304.1 GCA_017959485.1 Clostridia bacterium | reverse complement strand
GAAGCATAGGGATAGTCGACTTGATTAAAAGCAAACCCTGTGATCGGCACTACCGATGCTACCGTCGTGAAGATTAAAAGCAGAGCGAGCATAAAGGCGCTCGCGCGCAGGCGGCCGCGCTGTGTGCCGTTTTCGTTCCGCTCAGCAGCGGAAATACGATTCGTTCCTGCCATCTATTTTCTCCTAAAATTTTTTTCGATTCCCGGGAGCCCCCGCCGCGCCGCGGTCCGGCCGGCGGGAAGCCCGTGTTTATTTGCAGTATACTATGACGTAATCCGAACTGGTGCGGCTTCTGATGAAGATCGTCAGCCCGGTATAGGTCATTTCTTCCTTGGATATCCTGTTCACGTGAACGACGTCTTCGACTTTGTAGCTGTATACGATGCCTTCGGTATCTGTGAAGAAGACGCTGTCGTCCTTCGTTATCTCTCCGGAAAACCCGAAGAGTCCGAGCGCGTTGTCGGCGCCGAGAATAAGATTGTGAGCCGGGAGCGTTCCGAAGTATCTTGTAAAGACACCCTTGTTTCGCTCATCGTCCCAGACCGACGCCACCGGGATCTCGGCCTTGTAGGCAGGCACGGTAAGGATCCCTATATAATCGACGCCGTCGACGTTGAGCACCGGCATTATCGTGTCTCTTCCCTCTTCCACAAACCCCGGATGCGGCTCGGGTATGAGAGTGTTGAGACGGTCGAGTAGGATTTCGTTGTTCTTTTTTGTTTTGTTCGCCCGGGCGGCGTCTATCGCAAAATAGGTGACCGCCGCAGCTATCATGAGTGCTCCGACCAGCAGGATTATCGCCGGCAGGACGCGTTTTTTATTCATCGTCCGGCTGTCTTCTGAAAAGGACGACGCTTAAGCAGACGAGCATAACGCCGGAAACCGACATTACAAAGATCCATACGCGGATATTGGACGAATCGCCGGTATCCGGAGTATGCGGGGGCTGTTCGGGTTTTTCGTATGTATTGGTTATTGAAAATACCGAACCCGACTGGCTCGCGGTCATGGTGTAGTCTTTGGGAACGTTTGTCTCAATGACCTGGAACACCGAACCGTCGTCTTCGACTCTCCAGGTGTAGGTCCAGTTGTTTGACGACTTCAATTCGACCGTTTCGTAAATCGTTCCGTTTTTCATAATGGTGACGCTGACCGATGCCGGACGCTTGTCCTCGTAGCCCTGATCCTTCCAGAGCTTGTTGACGCGGTAGTCGATATATACCTTCTCGGGGACGTAAACGTCCACCTTCGGAGCGGCGGTCACGTCATAGTTCCAGTTGCCTTCCGAGTTGAGCTCGGGCAGGGTGACGAGGACGCGCTTGAAGGTATAAACGGTACCGTCGGCTTCCTCCCAGCGGATCGAGTCGATGAAATAAAGACCGGTTGAAAGGCCGCTGAAGTGCGCCTTGCCGTCGCTGCCGGTCACACCTGTATAATCGGGTGTGGGCTTCTCAAGATTGATAAGCGCGGACAGCGTGGAGGCAAGCTTGTCCCAGTCGGTCTGGCTTTTCATACCGTTGATGGCAATTCCCTTTTCGGCAAAACGCTCAGTAGGTATGTACTGGAAATCGGCGGTAAAATCCGCCACCCGGTAGACCTTAAGCTCTATGCCGGGCATAACGTTGCCTTCGTACGTATAATCCAGCGTCAGCGAACAGACTGCCGACGTGTCGACGAACGACTTTGCGTCCGCGGTGGACGCGGCGAAAGCCGGAACGCACAGTGCCGCGAGAAGAATCACGGACATTATTGCCGACAACACGGTTGTACAGGTTTTTTTCATCTTTTTCCCTCGTTTTTCCTGACCGCCGGCTTTTTCTTTGCCGGTTTGAAAAATACGATCATAACTAAACTTAACAGAATCGGAAGTGCGACGGCCGGCGCTACGATGAGCCGGTCGATTATGTATGCCTCTGCGGTGATGAACCGCTTTGCGACTTTGATATTTTCTATCCTCGTCCCGCGCACCAGCAGACGGCGCGTGTTGATACCGTAGGGCGTGCAGGTCAGGAGGGTGCAGTAGTCCTCTCCGTCGAATATTCTCAGCTCGCCGATCTGGTCGGGATTGACCTCGGTGATCTTGTCGACCTGATAGGTCAGAACCTTTCCGAGAATAGTCAGCGTGAATACGTCGCCGATTTCAAGCTTGTTCAGGTCCTTGAAAAGAGCGGCTGACGGCAGGCCCCGGTGGGCCGAAAGGACGCAGTGGGTGCCTTTCCCGCCGACGGGAAGGGATGACCCTTCGAGATGCCCGCAGGCGGAGTTGAGAACGCTGTCGGACGTGCCGTGATATATCGGCAGCTCGACGCGTATCTTTTCGATGGTTACGTATCCCATAATTCCGTCTGCGGTGACCGAAAGGGTGTCACGGTAACCTTCGACGGCGGAATACTGTGCGAGAGGGACCGCCATTGCGGCGAGGCGGCGGTTGTAATCCTCCGCGGCTTCGAAATACGGCGTGTAGTCGGTGAGAGTGTCGGTCAAATCGGCGTACGCCGTGACAGCGCGAGACTGAACCCGCGAGTTCCAGTACTGGCTGATCGCGGGGTATAACAGCACGCAGAGGCCAATGAAGAAGACCGAAAGAAGTATTACTGTTACTGTTCTCCCGAGAATTTTCATTGGCTTCTCCGCGATGTCATACGCCCCGGGGAGGGGATTTACCTCTCCCCGGGAAGAAAATTGAAGTTAATCGACTTCCGTATCTTTAAAGGAGGTCAGATTTCTTCCTTCTTGGCGCGCTTGTTGGTGACGATTACGACACCGGCAGCAACGGCAAGAACAGAACCGAAGACGATGAAGAGCGTGGTTCCGATTCCGCCTGTAGCGGGAAGCTCGACACCGGCCTTGTTGACAACAACTTCGGCTGAGGCAGCGATGTTATCAAGAGAAACAGTAACTGTGGATCCATCAGTCGTTTGCTGGTCTACGACGTTTCCGTCTTTATCAAGATAGATTGTGGTGGAGGTGGTGGTGGTCGTCAGCGTTTCGGCGGTGACGGTAATCGAGTCGGTAAGCTTGTTGTATCCGGAAGGAGGATCGGTCTCTGTGACAGTGTAATTTCCGCTCTCAACGCCTTTGACGACGATGAGACCGTCGGCGGGAGTGGTAAGCTGATTGGTATAATTGTCGGCGCTGTCACCGGAGGCAAAGGAGGTAGGAAGAGTTGCAAATGCATAAATATATGCTCCGTCGCTGGCAGCAGTCTTTTTAACGTAGAACGGGAACTGGAACGTAGCACCTTCAAGGGCTTCGCCTGCCTGATTGACCTTCTT
>JAGDAM010000303.1 GCA_017959485.1 Clostridia bacterium | reverse complement strand
TACTCCGGATTGAGCAGCTTCGACAGAATCCCGGCGCAGTATCCGACGAGGACTAGGCAGAGGACGAGCAGGCTCTTCCCTTTCGTGGACCTCGAACGGTAGGATTTCACCACGCTGAACGGCCAGGAAATGCCGAACAGTACGACCATCGCAACCTCAAGAAGTTCGTGGAGCACGGCTTATTCCCCCTTCCCGAAAGGATCGAAATCGGTATAGATCGGAGTGTGGTCCGAACCGCGTGCGACGTGCTCGTCGCGTATGCTGTCAAACGACAAAAACTTCACACCCGACGTACCGAAGATATGGTCTATACTTAGTCCGATTCCGGGTATTCCCTTTTCGTAGTTGTAAGACGTCTTGTATCCCTGTTTGATCTTGCGGACCGCGGTCCGTTCGCAGTCGAAGAATCCCGCATTGATCACGGTGGCGAACTGAGACGACTGATTGTTGAAGTTGCAGTCGCCGTTGACGGTAATCGGAATATCGCCGTATTTCGCGACGATCGAGTCGCGGATTTCGAGGATCTGCCTGACGTTTCCGGTCCTCCATATGCTCGCCTGGGTGGAAAGATCCTCCGAGGAGAAGTTCTCGTATCCGCTGTAACTGTTGCTGCAGACGGCTCCGTGGAAGTTGATAACCGCGAACCGCTCGCCGGTTTTGTATTCAAACACGGCGTAGCAGACCGACTTGGTGTTGGTCCCGGTGTATCTGTCCCTCAGCCAGTCGACCTTGGCCTCGACGAGCGTCATCAGCTTCGAGTTGTAGATGATCGGAGTGTAGTTGAGCGTGCCGCCCGCGTGGTACTGCACCGCGTGTTTGTATTCGGTGTGGCTCCTGATGAAAGGCGTCAGCACGCAGTCGTGTATTTCGGCGTTCGACTCCTGGGTCGCAAGGATGTCCGGCATATAAAGCTCCACAACGTACAAAGCGTCGGCGACGAGTCCGACTCCGCAGCCGAGGTTCCAGGACATGTCTCTCATAAGAGCACCTTTCTCAAGCGGAGGACGCGATTCGCTCCGCTTTCCCTTGTAATAGACGTCTTTTTTCAGTCTGAAGACGCCGTCGTCGGACGGTTCGGACAGATAGGTGGCGATAAAATACTCGCAGGCCTCCGACGTCGCGTATTCGCTTCCGCCGATTATCACCAGCTTGTCGTCCACCACCGCGATCACGTAGTCGTCGGAGCTGAGAGTGGCGTAAATGTCGCGGGACTGACGGCGGTTGGTGTTTCCTACCAGGATTTCCTTGCCTGCGACGTCCATCGTTTCGTTCTGCTTGTTTTTCAGATCGAAGTCGGTCTTTATCCTGTCGTCGAAGACGCCGGGATACGCGGCGGCGATTGCTTTCTTAAGATCGACGGCCGCCTTCGTTTCGTAAGTCCCCGATTATTCGCTTCTTACGACGATATAATCCTCTTTTCCCTCGTCGGCTATGATTATCTCGTCCGACTCGGGAAGGGTGTCGGCGGCGGTATCCGCCGTGTCCGACGCCTGACTTGTCCCGGTCTCAACCGGAACCACCGCGTCCGCGCATGACGCTGCGGCAAGCAGCACCGCGATCAGTATCAGCCCGGCGGCCGCGCGAATAATAAGTCTGTTCATAATATAGATCTCCGTACGTCTGTTAAGAATGATATGTCAATAGTATTATTGTCCCTTGCAGCATGTCGAGCATCCGCGGGTCTTACCGGCTTCCAGCGCCTCGTCCTGTGTGCCCGAGACGATCTGCGCCGAAGACGACAGGCGCGGACAGTTCTCCGACCTGTGGAATACGGTGCCCGAGGGAGTCCAGAAAAAGATCTGTCTTCCTTCGGAGTCAGTTACCGCGGGGTATTTCTCCGCGGTCGTTTCGTTCAGTTTCTCCTCGATCTGCGAGATCATTCCGGGAGAAACGCTTTCTCCTCCGTAAAAATCAGAAACTGTGTACCGCGTGCAGGATACCGCCGTCAGAGACAGAATCGCCGCGGAAATAATGATCAGTCCGGTTTTAATTCTCATTTAACCTCTTTTTTTACTTGTTTCCTTCTCCGTCGAACAGGTCTCCGAGTATTATCTTAAGCTGCGACATAAGGGTCGCCCTGTCAGTCGGCGTACCCGTCCGGGCAGGAGTGCCCCTCAGCTGTTCTTCAAGATTAATCACCCGGTTTGCCAGTTCGACCAGGCGTGCGCTGAGTTTTTCTTTTTCTTCCGTGAGCGCCGCGGCACGCGCCTCCGCGCCTTCCGCTCTCTCAGTCAGAGCGGCGATCCTCGTCTCGGATTCCGCCCTCTCTCTTTCGGCAACGCTCTTGACGACCGAAAGCCGCTCCTCGGCAGACGCGAGACGGTCGGAGAGTTCGGACGCCTTTTTTTCGGCTTCGGCGAGTTTTGCTTCGTATTCCCGCGCCAGACGCCGGTTTTCCTCGTTCGCCGAGCGTATTGCCTGTGCGTATTTTTTATCGTTCTGCTCGATAAACCGGTTGACTTCCTCCCTGTCGTATCCTCTGAAGGAAATCGCGAAACCGGTCTGACCGTTTTCCGACGACATGCGTTAATCTCCTTTTTGCTTTTTTCAGCGAATGATTGACACCCGTGAGAACTGTGTGGTATAATAGTGTCCCGCGGTTGCGGGCATAAATAATATCAAAAACAAAGGACGGCCCCGTATGGAAGAACTCAGACGAAAGATCGAAAGCGACGGAAAACTGCTCAACGGAGGCGTCGTGATCGTCTCGGGATTTCTCAATCACAGAATGGATATCAATCTTATAGACAATATCGGCCGCGAATTCTTCCGGCTGTTCTCCGAAAAGCGCCCGACGCTGATACTCACCGTGGAGGCGTCCGGAATCGGAATCGCCTGCATGGCGGCGAGATATTTCGGCGTCGACGTTCTGTTCGCGAAGAAGAAGACCGGAAAGAACGTCACCGGAGCCGTTTTTACGTCCGAAGTGCGTTCATTCACCAAGGGTGTAACCTTCTCTGTTTCGGTCGACCGGAATTACATCTCTGCGGACGACCGCGTCCTCATCATCGACGATTTCCTTGCCGCGGGCGAGGCGTCGTTCGGAATGATCGACATCTGCCGTCAGGCGGGAGCCGAGGTCTGCGGAATCGGAATCTGCATCGAAAAATCCTTCCAGCCGGGCGGCGCGAAGCTGCGGGAGGCGGGTTACGATCTGCGGTCGCTGGCCGTGGTCGATCTCGGACCCGACGGCAAAATGACCGTGCGCGGGTGACGTTTACCCTTCACTTTTCCGGATATCTATTATGACGATCTCCCGGCGGTTGAAAAATCTCGGGGCGGGAGCGTTGTTGGCGAGTCCGCGGCTGACTATCAGCCGTCCGTCGGTGAATCCCTGAGCGTATTTCGGGAAAAAGGCCTGATCCGGCGCGAAAAAGGGACGTCCGAACAGTCTCCACTGTCCGCCGTGCGCGTGTCCTGAGAGTATCAGGTCGATCCCTGTATCCTTTATATATCTCGGATAGTATTCGGGATGGTGCGAAAGAAGTATTTTATATCCCGGCTGCCGGTCGAAAGAGGCGAGCCAGTCAAGGTCGGGCGGGGGCGTTTTTGTAAAATGCCCCTGCCGCTCTTTTTTTATTCCGAGATAACCAGAGGTGAGCCCCCCTACAGTCAGTCCGTGAAAATCGGCGGAAGAATTGTCGAGGAGCCGGACTCCGCTTCTGTCGCATTCCCTGCGGACGGCGTCCTCGTCAAGATTTTCGTGATTTCCGAACGACATAAAGGTCGGGCAGAGAGACGCGCAGGCCGCGAGAAAATCCGCCCCCCTGCCGACCATCTTCTCATGCCTGTGAGTAATGTCCCCGGGTATGAAGATGACGTCGGGAGAAAACCCGGCCGTCTTCTCCAGTATATAGTCGAATTCCTCGCCGTGAACGTCCGAAAGGCAGACGGCGGTAAGGTCGCGGTCGGCTGGCGCCGAAACCTCGTACCGGCTGACGTCGAGCCCCGGACGGCGTCCGCCCGTCATCTGTTTTTAATAATGCCCGCGATATACCTGGCGGCTTCGGGCGCGAGAAAGGCGGATGTGTCCGATCCCGAAAGGATCAGTTTGCGGACGGCGGTAGAACTTACTTCGGCCATATCGGGAGCGGCGGGAAGCAGCACCGTTTCGATCCCGGGCTGCCTTTGCGAGTTGAACTCATACTGAGCGTATTCGTCGCGGAGGTCGGCGTCCGAGCGTATTCCCTTGATCAGCGCGCAGGCGCCGACGGCGGCCGCGAGATCCGCGGTATAGCCGTCACAGGAAATGACGGTGACTCCGGGCATCCCAGCGACAGTCAGAAGCGCGATATTCCTGCGTTCCCCGTCGGTAAACAGATATTTCTTATCCGGATTGCGCATGATTGCGACGGCGACGGCGTCAAACAGCTTCAGCGACCGTCTCACGAGGTCGAGATGTCCCAGCGTCATGGGATCGAAGCTGCCGGGTATCAGCGCGAGTCTCATTCTTCTCCCTCCCCGGTTCCGCCGTTTTCATCCTCCGTACGGGCTGCCGGATGCATAAGCGTGATATATGCCGCCCCGTATCTTGCCTGGCGCAGAACGCTGAATTCCGACTCGAGAGCTCCGTCTGCGCCGAACACGTCACCGGGAGCGCCCGACTCGCAGACGATATATCCGTACGCCGACACCAGTTTTTCGCGCAGAAGCGCCCGGAGCGTGCCCGGGATCAAGCCGAGTGCGTAGGGAGGGTCGATAAACACGACGTCGAACGTCCTGCCCGAGAGACGCCTCAGCGCGCCGGGAAGCTTGTCCGGGATAATCGCGAGCTCGTTTTCAAAGCGGCAGAGGGCGGCGTTTTTGCGGATAATTCCGCAGGCGGCCGACGAAGAATCGACGGCGACAGCCGAAACGGCTCCGCGCGACAACGCCTCGAGGCACATCTGCCCCGAGCCCGCGTACAGATCGAGCACACGCCTTCCCTCAAGCGAAAACTGTATCATCGAAAAGACCGCCTCTTTGGCGCGCTCCGACGTCGGACGCGTCGCGTCACCGTCAAGAGTTATCAGTTTTCTGCCTTTTCTGGTTCCTGTAATAATCCTCAATTCTCCTCACCGAGGGGTTCGTCCCCTTCCTTTGGGTGAAAAAATCCGTATACGCGTTCGGCGTCGGTTTCGGTTATACCCCGGACCGAGGCCAGCTCTTCGGTCAAAGCCGTTTTGACTCCCGCCAGTCCTCCGAAGGCCGCCAGAAGCTTTGCCGCCTTGGACGGACCTATCCCGGGGATCTTTTCGAGCGAAGAGCGTCTGACCGTTT
>JAGDAM010000302.1 GCA_017959485.1 Clostridia bacterium | reverse complement strand
CGTGCCGCTCCTCTCTCCGATGATCGCCTACGTCGTCATCACCGGCTTTATCGGCGGATTCAAGGAATACTCGAGCATCGTCGGTATTTTCGGCGAAGCCCGCGGCCCCGTCGGAGCCGAAAAACGGCTCAACACGATGGTCGGATTCATCTACGACTCTCTCGAGAACGACGCGCAGGGACGCGCCAGCGCCGCGGCGCTGATCCTCTTCCTGATCATTCTCGCCGTCACGCTTCTCAACCTCTACGTGAGCAAGAAGCGCGTCCATTACTGAGAGGTGACCGGTATGACAAAAACTAAAACGGATATCGGAATCACTTCCGCGAGACAGAAGACGGTCGGAATCATAGTAAAGATTCTGCTCTACGCCTTTCTCATCGCCGTGGCGATAAGCGTTCTCTTCCCCTTCTACTGGATGGTCATCTCATCTCTGAAGGAAAGAGCCGAATACGAGCTGAGCGTACCCACCTTCTTCCCTCGCAAAATCATGTTCGCCAACTACGCCCGCGCCTTCGAGGCGGGCAACCTCGGCCGCCTTTTCATCAACACGATGATAGTCGGCATCATCTCGACGCTGCTCTCGCTCGTCATCACGGTGCTCACCGCCTTCGCGTTCGCGCGGCTTGAGTTCAAGGGCAAAAACCTGCTTTTCGCCGGACTGCTCGCGACGATGATGATCCCGGGCGAACTCTTCACCATCACAAACTACGTCACCGTCAACACTTTCGGATGGATGAAGACCTACCGCGTTCTGATTATTCCCTTCCTCGTCAGCGTTTTCTACATCTACCTTCTGAGACAGAACTTCCTCCAGATACCGAACGAGCTCTACCTCGCCGCCAAAGTGGACGGCACGGGCGACCTGAAGTATCTCTGGAAAGTAATGGTCCCGCTCTCGATGCCTACGCTTATCTCGATAACCATACTCAAGATGATGGGCGCCTGGAACTCCTACGTCTGGCCCCGTCTCGTCGCCAACGACGACGCGCACAAGCTTATCACGAACGGACTGAGAAGCGCGAACCTCGTCTACGACGACGGTTCGACCAACTTCCCGGTCCAGATGGCCGCCGTCGCGCTCGTCTCGATACCGCTGTTTCTCGTATTCATTTTCCTGCGCAAGTACATCATGAAGGGTGTAAGCCGCTCGGGAATCAAAGGATAATAACCGCAAAGGGGAAAAGTATATGAAAAAGATCAGACTCGTTTCGCTGGCTCTCGTTCTCGTACTGCTCGCCGGTATGTTCGCGGGCTGCGGAAGCACCAAAGCCAAACCCAACTTCATTGTTCCCGAAGGCGGATACGACGGAAGCGAGGTTACCATCAAGTTCTATCACACGATGGGCTCCAACCTCCGCGACGTCCTCACCGTCTACATTGAGGAGTTCAACAAGCTCTACCCCAACATCCACATTGAGGAGGAGCAGGTCGGCGGATACGACGACGTACGCGACCAGATAAGCAAGGAAATCACGGTCGGCAACCAGCCGAACATCGCCTACTGCTATCCCGACCACGTCGCTCTCTACAACATCGCCAAAGTTGTCGCCACGCTCGACGACCTGATCGACAGCAAAATCACCGTGACCCGCGCCGACGGCTCGACCGAAATCCTCGGTCTGACCGACGAGCAGAAGGCCGACTTCATCGAGGGCTACTACAACGAAGGCCGTCAGTTCGGCGACGGACTTATGTACTCGATGCCCTTCTCGAAATCGACCGAGGTTCTCTACTACAACAAGACGTTCTTCGAAGCGAACAACCTTCAGGTTCCGACCACCTGGGACGAGCTTGAGGCCGTCTGCAGGAAGATCAAGGAGATCGATCCCAACTCCATCCCGCTCGGATACGACAGCGAAGCCAACTGGTTCATCACCATGTGCGAACAGTACGGCTCGCCCTACACCAGCGCGACCGGAAACAAATATCTCTTCAACAACGAGACCAACCGCAACTTCGTCGAGCGGTTCCGTGAATGGTACAGAGCCGGGTACGTAACGACCCAGTCGATCTACGGCGCCTACACCTCCGGCCTCTTCACCGCCACCGACGCCGACGCCGTCAAGAGCTATATGTCGATCGGTTCTTCCGCCGGAGCGACCCATCAGCGTCCCTCCAAGACCGGCGACAACACCTATCCTTTCGAGGTAGGCATCGCCACCATTCCGCAGGTCAACCCCGCCAGCCCGAAGGTCATCTCGCAGGGACCGTCGGTCACCATCTTCAAAAAGGACAATCCGCAGGAAGTCGTCGCTTCCTGGCTCTTCGTCAAGTTCCTCACCACCAGCGTTGAGTTCCAGGCGGAGTTCTCGATCGTTTCGGGATACGTTCCGGTAATCAAATCGGTCGGTGAAAACGAAGTCTACAAGAACTTCCTCTCCAAGGCAGACGGCGGCGACTACGTTTCCGCCCTCTCCGCCAAGGTCTGTCTCGAACAGGAAAAGGCATACTACACCTCTCCCGCCTTCAAGGGCTCTTCGACCGCCCGCACCGAGGTCGGAGGACTTATGGCCAAGTGCCTGACCGCCGACGACGGAGGCAACGCCAAGGCGATGATCGCGAAGGCGTTCGAGGAAGCCGTCGACGAGTGCGAATACCACGGATAAGGCCGTGCACCGGACAATGTCAGCCATGAAAAAGATTGGATTCGCGGCGATCTGCCTGATTCTGGCCTGTCTCTTCGTTTTCTGCTCCTGCGCGAACACCGCGGGAGGGGACGGCACGACGGCTCCGGCGATCGACGTCGACAACCCGGTCGACTACGCCGCTTCGGTCAGATTCGATCCGAATTCCGGCGCGATATACTCGGAAGTTACCGTCCACGCCTACGTCGACGGCGACACGACCCATTTCACCATCCCGGAAAACGTGTATGAGGGCGGACTGCTGAAAGCGAGATACATCGCGGTCAACACCCCCGAATCGACCGGTAAGATCGAGGAATGGGGCAAAAAGGCCTCGAAGTTCACGAAGGAAAAACTCTCGTCCGCCGCGGCGATTATGGTCGAATCCGACACGGCGAGCTGGGATATCGATTCGACGGGCAGCCGCTGCCTCGTCTGGGTATGGTACAAGGCGGACGCCTCGTCCGACTGGCGCAACCTGAATATCGAGCTGCTCCAGAACGGACTCGCGATCGCCTCCTCTTCCGCCAACAACCGCTACGGAAGCGTATGCACGTCGGCGATCGACCAGGCGAAGGCGCAGAAGCTCAACATCTACTCCGGACAGAAGGATCCCGACTTCTTTTACGGAGACGCGATCGAACTCTCGCTCTCCGAGATCCGCCGCAACCCTCAGACCTACTCGGGACAGAAGGTCGCCTTCGAGGGAGTCGTCACCATCAACTCGAACAACGGGGTATACGTCGAAGAACCCGATCCCGAGCTTGAAATATACAACGGAATGTACGTCTATTACGGATTCGGTCTTTCCGGCGAAGGGCTCGAGATCCTCTCGGTGGGCAACCGTGTACGAATCGTCGGAACCCTGCAGTTCTACGAGACGGGCGGGACCTGGCAGGTATCGGGCCTCACCTACCGCCAGATGAAACCGGACGATCCCGGCAACATCCAAAAACTCGGAGAGGGATACGAACCGGTGTTCGCTCCGATAGACGCGCTAAAATTCAAAGAAGGCAAACTGACCGTTACCGACGACGGGAACGGCGTAAAAGAGTACGGATACGCCGAACTTCTCGAGGCCAGCACCGTTTCGGCGAACGACCTGAAAGTCAAGTCGGTCTATACGACCGAGACCGAGGGCAGCTCCTCGAAGGGAGCGATGACGCTCACCTGCGAAACCGCCGACGGTTACGAAATCAAGATCAGAACCGTTGTGCTTTACGACGCCGACGGCAAGCTCGTCACCTCCGACAGATTCGAGGGAAAGACGATAGACGTCAGGGGAGTCGTCGATTACTACAACGGCGGATACCAGATCAAAGTCGTTTCTCTAAACCATATAACAGTTCACTGACATTCAACACAGAGAGGGAAAAATATGAAAAAGATCATCGCGTTTCTCCTCGTTGCCGCCCTTGCTTTCGGCGTTTTCGCCTCCTGCGGAAAGCAGGACGACGCGTCGGAAGGCCTCAAAGCCGCGAGGGACTATATTGAGGAAATGTACAGCAAGGCGCCGGAAGCGACTGCCAGCGACTATAAAGTGATCGCGTCGGTCGTTATCGACAGCGTCCCCTACGTCGTCGAGTGGTCGGTCGACGTGTCCGCCGGAGTCGCGATCGGAGACAAAGCCGACAACCAGGTCACGATCGACGTCGACGAGAAATCGCCCGACGACGTCGCCTACAAGCTGACCGCCACCATCAAAGACCCCGAAGGCAAAACCGAAACCATCTCTTTCAGCCACAAGGTCCCGGCTTTCAGGGAACTCTCCTGGCAGGAATTCGTTGACGCCCAGAAAGGCGATACCGTAGTCGTCCGCGGCGTTGTTACCGGCCTTATGGCAAAATCCAAAGGCAACAGCTACAACTGCATCTATATGCAGGATAAAGACGGCGGCTATTACGTCTACGGCATGGCCACCGACCCCGTTGCCGACGACAAGATCGAAGTCGGCATGGAGATCCGCGTGACCGGAACCCGCGACACCTACAGCGGCACTTATGAAATCGCTCAGGGCACCGGCGTCGCCGAGATAATCAACTCGGAAAAGGTCGCCGTGACACCGGCCGACTACACCGAACTCTTCACAAACGCGAAGGATCTCAAGGACGCCTCGCTCGTCGAGAAGCAGGCGCTGCTCGTAACCGTTAAGGGTGTCGAAATCCTCAAACAGACCGAGGACGACGCCAAGAGCGGCTACTACAGATTCAAGCTCGGAGACAAATCAAGCTATATCCGCATCTCCTCCTCGGTCTGCCCGCTCACCAAGGACGAACAGACCGCGTTCAAAACCGAATTTGAGAATCACGTCGGCTGGATTGCCGAAGCTACCGGCGTTCTCTGCGTATACGACGGCGCCTTCTATCTGACTCCGGTCACCGCCGACGCCTTCAAATACGTAAGTCTGCCCGAGAAATCCGACGCGGAGATGGTGGCTTATGAAAAGGAGAACACCTCCCTTGCCGCCAACGTGACCGAGAACTCGGAGCTCTTCCTCCCCGTAACCGGAGGAACCTACTCCAAGGTCGCGATAACCTGGACTTCCGACAACGCCTGCGCGGTTGTTGACAACGGCAAGCTGAAGGTCACCCTTCCCGAAACCGAAACCGTCGTCAAAGTTACCGCCGAGTTCAAGAGCGGCGACGCCGTCGATACCCGCGTATTCGAGATCACCGTCGACGCGGCTTCTACCGCGATTTACGAAGCGACCGTAGTCGAGCTCCCCGAGGCGGGCAAGCCCTACAAGTTCGCGCTCGATCAGGCGAAGGTAGGCAAGACGCTCTACTTCACCGGTGAAATGGACGGCAACTATCTCGCCGTCTCCGACAAGGCGGAAAAAGCTGTCGACATTCTCCTCGAGGCCGCCGAGGGCGGATACCGCGCCTACTTCGAGAAGGACGGCAAGAAGATTTACGTCGACGTTTACGAGTACACGGCCGGCAAGGTAGGCGTACAGCTCACCGAAACCCCGACTTGCGTCTACACCTGGAACGCCGAACTCTCCATCCCGGTCACCGTAGTCGCCGGAGCGACCTACTACATCGGAACCTACAACCAGAACACCCGCATGAGCGCCTCCAACATCAGCTACATCTCGGGCGACAGCGCCGCGCTGATAGGCGTCTCCCAGTTCCCGTCGCACCTCGTCACGGTTAGAGAGGTCGTTATGAAGCCGCAGGTCGTCACCGCTCCCGAAGCCGGAAGCTCCTACAAGTTCTTCCTTGAGCAGGCGTCGGTCGGCCAGACCCTCTACTTCACCGGCGCGATGGATGGCAACTACCTCGCCGTTTCGGATAAATACACGAAAGCGGTCGACGTAATCATCGAGGCCGTCGAGGGCGGATACCGCGCCTACTTCGAACAGGAAGGCAAAAAGATTTATATCGACGTTTACGAGTACACGGCCGGCAAGGTAGGCGTGCAGCTCACCGAAACCCCGACCTGCGTCTACACCTGGAACGCCGAACTCTCCATCCCGGTCACCGTAGTCGCCGGAGCGACATACTATATCGGAACCTACAACCAGAACACCCGCATGAGCGCCTCGAACATCAGCTACATCTCGGGCGACAACGCCCCGAAGATCGGCGTCTCGCAGTTCCCGTCGCACCTCGGCGTGATGGTCGCGGAATAATCTAAGGCAATACCGCTTGACACAGGTCATAAAAAGGCATATTATACTCTTAGTATAATCTTTTAAATCCTAAGAAGGAGAAAAACAACCGCATGAAAAAAACAGTTTCAATTCTGCTGACCGCAGCCCTTCTCGTATCATTGCTCATGGCGCTTCCGATTGCCTCTTCCGCCAAAGAGGAAGCTTCGGACCCGGTGGCAATCTCCGACGCCGCGGGATTTGCCGCGATGGAGACCGGAGGATCCTACTATCTTACCAAAGATATCACGATTTCCGAGACCCATTCTGCCGCCTTCTCCGGGACCTTTGACGGAAAAGGCTTCAAGATCACGACTTCCGTCCCGCTCTTCGACACCTTCGAAGGCACGGCGAAGGATCTCGTGATCGAAGGCGCGATCACGTCCTCGGCCGACCGCTGCGGCGCGTTCTGCAACACGGTCACCGGCGAATCCACCTTCACGAACGTCACAAACAAGGCCAACATAGCCGGCAGCGATTCCAAAGTCACGTCCGCCGATGACCTCGGCGTCGTCGGCTCCTACGGCGGAATCATCGGCACGACCTTAAAGAACATTCCGCTCACCGTTGAAAACTGCTCGAACTACGGCAAGATCACCGGCTACGATGCCGGAGGACTTATGGGCAAGAGCCACGCCAAACTGACGATGAAGAACTGCAAGAACTTCGGCGACGTCTCCGGAGCCGACTGCGGCGGCGGAGTTGTCAGCTGGCTGTGGGGAGACTTCAAGCTTGAAAACTGCGAAAACGGTTCCAAGACGGTCATCCCCGACATCACCTCTGCGGGCGACGCTCCCGGCGGAATGGTAAGCTACATCTCGGAAAACACCAACGGCACCTTCAAGAACTGCGTCAACTACGGACACATCCACTCGGAAAGCAAGGACGCCGCGGGCATCATGGGAAGATCCGGAGCGAAAGGCACGCACAATTATGACGGCTGTGTCAACTACGGTCCCGTCGAGGGAGACTGGGCAGGAGGCATTACCGGGAACGAAGGCAAGAACGGAATCCACAATTATACGGGATGCATCAACTACGGTTCCATTGAAGGCACCAAAACCGGAGGCATCGTCGGAGTCGACCAGGGAGCTATTACGGCTCTCCGCTGCATGAACTACGCCGACATCAAAGCCCAAAAGCAGGCAGCCGGCATCATCGGCGCTTTCGGAGCCAGCGGAGGAGACCAGATGGAATCCACCGTCACCTACTGCGGTAACGAAGGCAAGATTGTTGCCGCCCAAGACACCGCCGGCGGAATCGTCGCCTACGCGAACGCCAGCTCGGTATCCAAGCTCACCATCAAAGGCTGCTACAACAACGGAGACGTCACGGGCGGATGCGAGTCTTCCGGTATCCTCGGATACTACAACGGCGGAGCAGACAGCTCCTGCAACGCCTGCTTCAACACCGGTCTGATCACCACTACGGACACCGGCGAGAAGCCGCTCGCTCTGTTCTACAACAAGGGCTCAGGCGCCAAAGCCGAACTCTCGAAGGACAACTTCTACCTCGGCGGCTGCGCCCAGAACGAGTCGAGATTCGGAGACAATTATCTGGAAATGAATCCGACAGCCGGCGACAAGTTTGCCTACGGCGAAGTCTGCTACAAGCTCAACCAGGCCCTCGGCGAGGAAGTCTTCTTCCAGACCATCGGCACCGACCAGTACCCGTCCTTCGACGCGACCCACAAGAGAGTCGTCCTTGAAGGCCAGAACTACGTCAATCCCGCCGCACAGCAGAATCCGACCACCGGAGACGGTGTGTACGTCATGGTCGCGGTGGCCGTAATCTCGCTCCTCGGAGCCGGATACGTCGCCGTCCGCCGCGTTAAAGAATAATACCTTCCCGGAAAGTCCCGCGCACGCTCGCGGAACTTCGTTAACCTGAAACACTTCGGGGCTGGCAAAAAAGTCGAACTTTTTTGCCGGCCCCGAGTACATTTTTGGATTATGAATTATGATGATGATTTTGAATTGGAGACTTTGAAAAATATAAACCGGAATCAGAGACACGCGAATAAACGTCAATAATTATTAAGGCAATACCGCACAATTCGCGTGCGTGTATTGGCGAGAGATTTTTGTGCCTGTTTTGACTGAGAAATCGCAGGAAAACAGGCGGTTTTTCAAGATTTCGACGTCATAACAGGCGCAAAAAGAGCCGTCAAGACGCGT
>JAGDAM010000301.1 GCA_017959485.1 Clostridia bacterium | reverse complement strand
TTAACGCTCTCGTGAAGCTTTGTAAGCTCGGCTCTCATCGAAGCATGGAGTTTGGCGTCAAGGTTGGAAAGCGGCTCGTCAAGAAGGAAGACCATCGGCTTGCGGACGATGGCGCGTCCGAGCGCAACACGCTGTTTCTGACCGCCGGACAGAGCCTTCGGCTTTCTGTCGAGCAGGTGGGTGATATCAAGAATTCTCGCGGCCTCTTCGACGCGTCTCTTGATCTCCTCCTTCGGAGTCTTGTTGAGCTTAAGGCCGAAGGCCATGTTCTCGAAAACGGTCATATGAGGATACAGAGCGTAGTTCTGGAACACCATCGCGATTTTTCTGTCCTTCGGGGCGACGTCGTTGACGAGCTTGTCTCCTATAAAGAGCTCGCCTTCGGTGATCTCTTCAAGACCCGCGATCATACGGAGAGTGGTGGTCTTTCCGCAGCCGGAAGGACCGACGAGAACCAGAAACTCCTTGTCTTTAATATCAAGGTTGAAATCCGATACGGCAGTAACTCCGCCCGGGTATTTCTTATAGATGTGTTTCAGAGAAACGCTTGCCATGGGTTGAAAACCTCCGAATAATAGTTGAATTCGCGCCGCAATACGGCGGGATCATTTTTGTAAATACTATTTTACCAAAAATTGAACAAAAATGGAAGATTGTTTTTGATTTTTTCCGCGATAAATCATAGTGCAAATTGAACAAAAATAATGAATCAATTATGAATTACCGCGGCTGCCCGGACTGAGCCGTCCAAAACCGGATTCGCCCGGCGGTCAGTCGATCAGCATCGAAAGACCTATGCGTTTTTTCACGACGTCAACCGAGATGACCTTCACCTTTACGACGTCTCCGACCGAAAGCTTTTCGGACGGATGCTTGATGAACGTCTTGCTGATCTTGGAGATATGGACAAGTCCGTCCTGGTGTACGCCTATGTCCACGAAGGCGCCGAAATCGGTGACGTTGCGGACGGTTCCGGTCATGATCATTCCTTCTTTCAGCGATTCGATGTCAAGCACATCCTCGCGAAGCAGCGGGCCGTCGAAATCGTCGCGGACGTCGCGCCCCGGCTTTTCAAGTTCCCTCACTATATCGTCGAGCGTCGGTTCGCCGATACCGAGCCGTTCGCAGACGGCCGGTTTGCCCTCATGCGCCACCTTCCCCGACAGACCGCGAACTCCTCCGCTTCTGACCGACAGAAGGTCGAGTCCGAAATGCTCGAGGAGCATGTGGGCCGCCGCGTAAGACTCCGGGTGGACGCCGGTTTCGTCAAGCACCTCGTCGGAACACGAAACGCGAAGGAAGCCCGCGCACTGTTCAAACGCTTTCTTTCCGAGTTTGGGCACTTTGAGAAGCTGAGCCCGCGATTCAAACTCGCCGTTCTCGTCGCGGTATTTGACGATATTTTTCGCAATCGAGGAACTGACTCCCGAAACGTAGGAAAGGAGCGAATAGGAGGCGGTATTCAGATCGACGCCCACTGCGTTTACGCAGTCCTCCACGACTCCGGTCAGCGATTCGTCGAGACGAGCCGGCTTCATGTCGTGCTGATACTGCCCCACTCCGATCGATTTCGGATCGATCTTCACAAGTTCGGCAAGAGGATCCTGTATTCTTCTCGCGATCGATACCGCGGAGCGCTGAGTCACGTCGAAGTCGGGAAACTCCTCGGCTCCGAGTTTAGAAGCCGAATAAACCGAGGCGCCCGCCTCAGATACGATTATGTATTTACAAGGAAGCGCGCGTTCGCGAATGACCGACGCGATGAACGCCTCGCTCTCTCTGGACGCAGTCCCGTTGCCGATGGCGATTACGTCCACGGCGTATTTCCTGACAAGCCTCTCAACGGTCCTCGCCGACTCGGCAATCTTCTCGTGGGGCTTCGTTGGATAGATAACCGCGGTGTCGATGACCTTGCCGGTCCGGTCGACGATTCCGAGTTTGCATCCGGTGCGGAAGCCCGGGTCATAGCCCATGACAGTCTTCCCGCGGAGCGGAGGCTGCATCAAAAGATGGCGCAGATTGTCGCCGAAGACCTTTATCGCACCCTCTGAAGCGGCGTCGGTGAGATCGTTCCTGATCTCGCGCTCGACCGAGGGGGCTATCAGTCTTGTATAGCTGTCGTCGACAGCCGCCCTGACGATTCCGTAGGAGGGCGACGCTTGATTCGTGCAGAACTTGTTATAAAGATACGCTTTTATGACGTCGCTTCCGGGGTCGATCGAAACCTTCAGAAAGCCCTCGCGTTCGCCGCGGTTCACCGCAAGAACGCGGTGACCGGCGATTTTCTTTATCTTTTCGGAATAATCGTAATACTGGGAATAGACCGAATCTCCTTCCCCCGCCGCCTCGGTCCTTATCAGGCCGTGCTCGACCGTAAGCATTCTTACCGCTTTGCGGCAGGACGCGTCGTCGGATACGTTCTCGGCGATGATGTCGGACGCGCCCGCGATTGCTGCGGCAACGTCCGGAACTCCTTTTTCTTCGTCGACGAAAGCCGCGGCCTGCTCGTCGAGAGACGGATCGAAGCTGTCGGGCTGGGAAAAAATAAGTTCGGCAAGCGGCTCGAGTCCGCGTTCCCTGGCCACCGACGCGCGTGTCTTGCGGTGAGGACGGAAGGGACGGTAGATATCGTCCACCTCGGTCAGAGTCTCGGCCGCGGCGATAGCCGCCTCGATTTCGGGTGTGAGTTTCCCCTGGGCGGCAATGAGAGCGGTCACTTCCTCGCGGCGCTTTTCGATACCGCGAAGATATAAAAGACGGTCGTAAAGATCGCGCAGAACCGA
>JAGDAM010000300.1 GCA_017959485.1 Clostridia bacterium | reverse complement strand
GTTTTTAACAATAGCGACCAGCGCAATGATAAACATTGCAAGCTGAACCAACTCGGAAAAGCCTATTTCAATAAGCAACGATGCCGCAGGCATCGCATTATACAACGCCATAGGCATCACCTCCTTTCGATTACTCGGAAGGAGGAAAACTTTTTTCACCCCTTCCGGTTTTAAGGAAGCACTGATCAATTCGACGCACGCGAATCAATCAGTACTTCCTTACGGAAAGAGGCTACCGCCACCGTGGTAGGTATTCCTTGGGGCCCGAAGGCCGTGACTATTATACACCGTTTTACACATTTTGTCAATATTTCATTAATAATTTGTTAAATTTTTCGGCGTTTAGGCCCGGACAACCGGAGATTTTTCTCTTCGCAAAAAAGAAAACAGCGCATAGAGCGTAAGATTTGTTACGCTTTATGCGCCATTTATTATCAATTATCAGTTTGACATTTGCAATTTGCAATCACCCGACAATATCGTCAATCCTGCAGTCTGTCATCCCTCTGACGCTTCAAAATACCGCGCGGCGATTATCTTCATGTCTTCGAGCATTTCGCCCTTGCGGCGCGGGTCGCGCAAAAGCGCTGCGGGATGGTAGACCGCGGTCATCTTAAAACTCCCTTTGACGAACCACTGACCGTGCTGAGCGGTTATCTTAAAATCGGGGCTGATAAGCCGCATAGCCGAGATCCTTCCGAGGCAGACGATGATCTTCGGGCGGATGATCCTGACCTGTCCTCGCAGAAAGTCGATGCAGACGTCCTCCTCCGCGGGAAGCGGATCGCGGTTCTTCGGCGGGCGGCACTTGAGTATATTCGCGATATAAACGTCCTCCCGCTGGATACCGACCGCCTCGAGATACCGGTCGAGCAGCTGTCCGGCGCGGCCCACGAAGGGCGTCCCCGACAGATCCTCCTGCTCGCCCGGCGCCTCGCCGACGAACATCAGCCGCGCGCCGGGGTTGCCGGTGCCGAAAACGACGTTGGTCCTCGTCTCCCAGAGGCCGCAGCCGCGGCAGGCGGCGCATTCGGAACGCAGTTTCTCAAGCTGCGTTCTTTTTTCTTCCGAACCCTGAACCTCCATCGGTCAGTCCCCCTTCACGCCGAAAATTCTCGCGGAATTTCCGTAGAATATATCGGAGATTTCCTTCTTTCCGAATCCGAGCTTTCTCATCGCGCGTATCGCCGACGCCATCTCTTCGTAGATGAAGAAGGTGATCTTTTCCGCCTCGGGATAATCGATCTCGCGCATGTGCGGGTCGCGGGCGATAATCTCGGGAGTGCCGAGCGATCCCTTCGGGATCTCGTTCATATAGGTCCCGTTCTCGGTGTGGCGGCGGGCTTTCATCCTGAAGATCGGGAAATCCGATCCGTATATGAATCTTTCCGGCCCGAACTTCTCAAGCACCCGCTCCATCACGTTCTGATTGGTGTTCGCCGTGAAGTCCCAGACCGTCTTTTCCATCGGAGCGAGATATTCGAGCGCGTCTCCTACGTCGCAGTCGGAATAGGCGCGTCCGAGATGCGCCACGATCAGCTGCAGGTTCGGATATCTCTCCTCGATCTCGCGGATCTGGTGGAAGTTTACCGGGTCTCCGAGGCGGCCGGGACGGGGGATGTGCAGCTGAACGACCCAGCCGTGACGGTCGGCCAGCGCGAGATGCTCGTGCGTGAGGAAATCGAAGATCCTTATCTCGTCAGCCGGAATGTACTCGGGAGCGTAGGAAAGATATACCTTGAGCCCCCGGAACAGCGGCTCCGCGAGGACGTCACGCTCGACCTCGTCGGCGCTCTGCGAGGGATGCGAGACGTAAAGCGCCGGAAAGCCGGTCCGTCTCGCGCAGGCGGCGACGTATTCGTTGACGCGCGGCAGATCGGCGTTTACCGAGACCTTGCCGTAAAGCACGCTCGTCACTCTGTTGTCCGGGAAAAGCTCATCGTTCGTCCGTATAAGATCCTCTATAGGGTTCTCGGCGGCGACCAGCGACGGCCAGTTCTGCGAGCGGCTCTTCCGGCCGTTGTCAAGAATGTGGCATTTCTTCCAGATATGGTTGTGGCAGTCGATAAAATGCTTCGGCAGCCAGGGTCTCAGTTCGGTCTCGTAAAATTCGCGGTCGTAGGGTCTTACGTCGAGAAGTGACATGATTACCTCCATGTAAAAACGCTTAAGGCAATACCGCACAATTCGCGTGCGTGTATTGGCGAGAGATTTTTGTGCCTGTTTTGACTGAGAAATCGCAGGAAAACAGGCGGTTTTTCAAGATTTCGACGTCAGGTCAACAACGCACCGTTTGAGTGCGTAGATTGTCGAGCCATTTTTGCGCCTGCCCTTGCTGAGAAGGCGCGGAGAAACTGGATGTTTCTCAAGCATTC
>JAGDAM010000299.1 GCA_017959485.1 Clostridia bacterium | reverse complement strand
GCGCTCCGATCACCGTTCGCGAGTTCATCGCCTACAACAGAGGCGAGGGACTTGAGAAGAGAGAGGACAATTTCGCCGACGAGATCGCGAGACTGACTCAGAAATAAACGATCAAACGTCAGAGACCGGAAAAACGCCCGTTTTCCCGGTCTCTGACTTTTTTTGCGTTTTTTTGAAGCCGGGACGTTTATTTTTCTTTACAAAAAGCCGGAAATAGTATAAAATATATTATAAATAATATTATGGGGTTTTAAAATGGCTGAAAACGGGTATGCTTACCGAAGGATACTTTTAAAGCTGTCGGGCGAGGCGATCTCGGGACGCGACGGCATCATCGATTTCGGTCTGCTCGACAAAATCGCCGAAGTGCTTGTGAGGATTGCCGCCGACGGAGTCGAGACCGGCGTGATTTTCGGCGCCGGAAACATCTGGCGCGGCAGGTCGGGCTCCGGAATGGACAGGGTAACCGCCGACAGAATGGGTATGCTGGCGACCGTCATCAATTCGCTTGCGGCCAAGGACGCCGTCCTCCGCGCCGGAGGAGACTGCGCCGTAATGACGGCTACTCCCATGGAACCGTACGGCGAGTATTATTCGACCGATCTGGCAAGACGGTATCTTTCAAGCGGGAAGATCGTTATTTTCGCGGGAGGTTCTGGGTGTCCCTACTTTTCGACCGATACCGCAGGAATTCTCCGCGCCGCCGAGATCGGAGCCGACGTCTTTCTTCTTGCGAAGAACGTCGACGGAATCTACGACAGCGATCCCGAGAAGAATCCGAACGCCCGCAAATACGACAGTATCGGATATAAGAAGATGGTCCGCGACGAGCTTCGCGGAATAGATCTTACCGCCGCGGCGTTCGGCGCCGATTTCGGTCCCGACGCTTTCGCGTTCCGTCTGGCTGATCCCGAGGATATCGTCCGCGCGGTACGCGGAGAATGCCGCGGAACCGTCATCACAAAATCCTGAATGAACTATCGGATAATAACTACGGAGGCACTGTTATGAAACTTGATTGCAAAGAATTCGAAGAGAAGATGAAAAAGACGATAGCCGCCTTTGAGGACGAGTTGTCCCTGATCCGCGCCGGAAGAGCCAACCCGCTGCTGGTCAACAACGTTTCCTTCGAGTATTACGGAGCTCCCACCCCCATCAACACCATGGCGGACGTCAAGGTCACCGATTCCAAGACGATCACGATCGTTCCCTACGACGCCACCACGCTGAAAGCGATCGAGAAGGCGCTCCTCGCCTCGGATATCGGCATCACACCGAACAATGACGGAAGATGCATCCGTCTCGTTTTCCCGCAGCCGACCGAGGAGAGAAGAAAGGAACTGGTCCGCCAGGTGCAGAAGGCGGGCGAGGACGCCAAAGTCGCGATCCGCAACATCAGGCGCGACGCCAACGAGAAGGCAAAGAAGATGAAGAAGGACTCCCAGATGACCGAGGACGAACAGAAGGCGTCCGAGAAGGCGATTCAGGAGCTGACCGACAGATTCATCAAGACCTGCGACGAGATCGTCGCGAGAAAATCCAAAGAGATAATGGATATCTGACGGGACGGCGATGGCTTCATCTCCGGAAAAAACCACCGGGACCGTCCGGGACGGCGGTATCTCCGTTCCGGGCGGTCTTGCGCATATCGCGTTCATCATGGACGGCAACGGACGCTGGGCGAAGAAACGCGCTCTTCCGCGTTCTGCCGGCCACGCTCAGGGGGCGATCACATTTAAAAAGATTGCCCGCTACTGTCGCGATATCGGAATAAAATACGTAACTGTATACGCTTTTTCAAGCGAAAACTGGAGCCGGCCCGAAGCGGAGGTGAAGGCGCTGATGAAACTTCTGCGCGATTATCTCGACTCGGGCGAAAAAACCGCTCGCGAGGAAAGAATCTGCGTGCGTTTC
Source organism: Clostridia bacterium (assembly GCA_017959485.1). Next base: position 2,094 of record JAGDAM010000299.1, on the reverse strand, counting down.
ATCGGCGATTTATCGGTCTTCGACGAGGATTTCCGAAGGAAGGCCGCCCGGCTTTCCGAAATCTCTTCGGTATATCCGGTGACGCTCTCGATAGCCGTCAATTACGGCGGAAGAAACGAGATAGCTGCCGCGGCTTCAAAGCTTTCGCGCGACAACCCGGGACGCGAGATAACGCCGGACGCGATATCCGCGGCGCTCTATACCTCGGGCATCCCGGACCCCGATCTGATCGTAAGGACGGGCGGGGAAAAGCGCCTTTCCAATTTTCTTATCTGGCAGTCGGCTTATGCCGAACTATATTTTACCGACGTCCTCTGGCCGGATATGACCGAAGAGGACGTAGACGCGGCGGTCGCGGAGTTCTCCCGCAGACAGAGACGGTTCGGAGGTCTCGGCGATCCGCGCGGAACGGACGGAAACAGATAATGCTTGTTCGTATTCTCGTCGGAGCCGGGTGCGGCCTGTGCGCGCTCGGGCTCGCATTTCTGACCGATACGCCGGTCCTGCCCGCGGTAATGGCGGTGCTTTCCTTTCTCTGCGAATTCGAACTGACGCGCTGCGCCGGAACTTTGCGCCGGCCGGCTTTGTCGGTCCCTTCGCTGCTGATTGCCGCCGCCGCCCCCGCCGCGGCGGGTTTCGTGCCGGCGGACGCTTTTCTCGGATACGCTCTTCCTGTCTCGGGCGCATATCTGGTTTTTGCGGCGGCCGTGTATACCGTCTGCGCGGGAAGGGCGGAGAAAGACAGTCCGTCAATCTCCCTCGAACAGGCGGCGGTCACCGGTTTTTTCACGCTTTATACCGCGATCGGCTTTTCGTCGGTCGTTCTGATCTGCCGGACCGAAAACGGTTTTCTCGTTTTTCCGCTGATTTTTATAGCCGCGTGGGGAACCGACGTTTTCGCCTTTTTCAGCGGATACTTTTTCGGGAAGCACAAGCTGATCCCTGCGGTAAGCCCCAAAAAGACGGTTGAGGGCGCGATAGGCGGGACGCTGATCTGCACGCTTATCTTCGTCGTGTACAGTCTTATAGCGGGTGTCATCTCGGGCGGAAGCGTCGAAATTGACATCATTCTGCTCGCGATTCTCGGGGTCCTTTCCTCTGCGGTCGCCCAGATCGGAGATCTGATCATGTCGGCGGTTAAACGCTCCTACGGAATAAAGGATTTCGGAAAAGTTCTGCCCGGGCACGGGGGCTTTCTCGACAGGTTCGACTCGGTGCTCTCGGTAAGTACGGTCTTTTATCTGTTTATTACAGTGTTCAATATGTTTAAAGGATAACCGGCTCATGTCACTCGGAAAAAAGATTATGATACTCGGGTCGACGGGGTCGGTCGGAAGGCAGGCGGCGGACGTCGCTCTGCGGTCGGGATACCGTGTCACCGCGCTTTCGGCGAGGAACAGCGTCAGGGCTCTCGAAGAGCAGATCCGGCTCCTCCGCCCGGACAAGGCGGCCATGACCGACGAGGCGGCGGCAGCCGATCTTGCGGATAGAGTGGCCGATCTTCCGGTCAGAATCTATTCGGGCGAGGAAGGCCTTTGCGAAATGATCGCCGGAGGCGGCGCCGACGTCGCTTTGAACGCGGTTATAGGTTCCGCCGGCCTGAGACCTACGCTCGCGGTAATCGATTCGGGTATGCGTCTCGCTCTCGCGAACAAGGAGTCGCTCGTCATGGCGGGGCGGACCGTTATGTCGCGCGCCGCTCTGCGCGGGTGCGAGGTCATTCCCGTCGACAGCGAGCATTCTGCGATATTTCAGTGCCTTGAAGCGGGAGGACGCTCGTTTGCCGAGGAACTGATAATTACCGCGTCGGGCGGTCCTTTCAGAGGCCGCAAACGCGGCGAGCTCAAGGGGGTAACCGCCGCGCAGGCGCTCGCGCACCCGACCTGGAAAATGGGGCCTTCGATAACCGTCGACAGCGCCACGCTCATGAACAAGGGGTTTGAGATGATCGAGGCCGCGCGCCTTTTCGGCTTCGCCCGAAAGGACATAAGCGTTCTGGTCCATCCGCAGAGCGTCGTGCATTCGCTGGTGCGCTTTCGCGACAACTCGGTCTTGTCGCAGCTGTCGGTTCCCGATATGCGCCTCTGGGTACAG